>DAINCT010000313.1:0-5149 GCA_036732245.1 Chloroflexota bacterium
CGCCTGGCGGGATCAACATGTTCACGTGCACCAGCAACAACATTGCGGGCACCAACTTCACCGTTGACCTTGCGAATGTGGCGGGCTTCCAGACCGGCATGACGGTGACTGCCTACAGCACGGCTTCGCCGTACAACGCCGTAGCTATCAAATTGCTGGTAACAGCGGTCAACACCCAGTTCAATGAGCTCACCCTGCAGGTGCAGGCGGGTAGTGGCGTCACGACCGATGCCTTCTGCACGACGGCTGCGGCAGGTACGCTCATCTTCGAGGCCGAGCAGGTCGGAATCACGATTCCCGCCCAGTCGCTTGCGGCTCTGACGGCGAACACCTCGGTTGCGCTGCAGCAGACCAACGGCGTGAGTGTCACGGGCTCCGTGTATGCCAACCCGACTGGTGGCGCAGCCATCACGAGTGGCAACACCGTGTTCCTGACGAACGCCCAGGGTCTTGCCACGGCACTCGCCGGGTGCTTGATCTCGCGCACGACGACCGGGTCCATGACGACACCGGTTGCTGCCCTGGCCGTTCAGTCACTCAACTGTGAGCCGGGCCTCGATTTCCTCGGCTCCCAGACTCTGGTCACCACGGCTCCGACGATCTCGACGGTGCCCGTGCAGAGTGCCGCCCCGATCGTCAGTCCGTATCCGTTCTGGCAGTGGGTCGGTGGCGCCGCTACGAGCAGCACCACTCAGCCCACCACGGCTACCGTCTACTCCGATAACCACGGAGAGGCAGTGGTTAGCCTCGAGACCGGTCTGACCTCGGGTACGCTCCAGATGGCTCCGGTCAATGGCGTCTGCCCGGCCGGCTACTACCTCGTGGTCGCCACGACCACGACTGCAGCCAACTGCATCCTGAACCTGGCACAGTTGGGACTCACGACTAGCCCGCTGTTTGGGACGTTCCAGAACGTCGCCAAAGTCACGGGTGGCGTTGCCGCTCCGGTTGCCACCGGCACCGGTTGCTTCAACACCTCCGCGACGGCTGGAGTGACTGCAGCGACCGGCACAGCCGCCTCGGTCGGCGCTAATGGTCCTGCCGCTGGTCAGATCTGCGTGAACGCCTTCGGTGGTGTGGAATTCGGTGCAGGAGCTGTCCTTGGCTCGACGAGCCTCCAGGCCGTCGCCGACTATCCGTACACCCGTGGCGATCATGCCCCGATTTCGTCCGGCACCCTGACCAAGATCTTCACCTCCGGCTTCGTCAAGTCGCTGTCCGTGACGCCTGGTCCTGCCGCTCCTGTGGGAACCGGTATTACCAACTACACCGTCACGATCACCGCGCTCGACATCTGCGGCAACCCGCTCGTCGGTGAGCCGGTCCAGGTGTTCGCGCTTGGCAACGCTGGAGCAGTCGTGCTTGCGCCTATGGGCACCGGCACGTCGCTTGGTACGGGCACGGCTAACGTCGTGATCGGCTCTGCGGGCACGGCCACCCTGTCGCTGGAAGTGCTGCAGACCGCTATCGGCAACCAGGGCCTGGTGATCAAGGCAGTGTTCCCGATGGAGAAAGTGGAGCGCATCGTCGTCGTAATATCCGGCACCGCCGGCCTGCAGACGACCGTGCTCTACGGTCCCGGGTACAACCAGGTTGGTGGACCTCCCGGCAGCAACTTCAGCATGGCTGAGGCACTCTTCTCGTACAACGCCACGACCGGTACGTACGCGAATGCCACCGCCGCCGCTGGAAACCTGTCGAGCGCGGCTCCGACCTGCACAGGCTATTGGGCATACTTCGCGGCAGCCACGGCTGTCAACCTGTCGCCCAGCAGCGCTGTCACCAGTCCGGCAACGTGCACACTGGCTCCCGGCTTCAATCTCGTCGGGAACCCGTTCATCACGCCGGCAACCATTCAGTCAGGCTTCACGGCGTACCACTTCAATGGCACGTCCTACGACGTAACTCAGACCATCCCGGTTGGTGGTTCGGTGTTCATCTTCAACCCGAACGCAGCCAGCACGACGGTGACTCTGACCGCGACGTAAGTCGACTCGAACGGACGAAAGGAGCGGTCCCTCCGGGGGCCGCTCCTTTCACGTTTTCGACCGTGCGTGACGTGGCAGGCGCTTGACTGCCTCCATCTCGACACCTACAATTGCATGGCGTCGCGACGCCGCTTACCCATGTCCTCGAAAGGCTGTATATGAAGCTCCGTCTCGTGCTCCTGGTCGGCGCCGCCTCCGTGGCGGGCAGTCTCGCGACCGTTCACGCGTCCCCATCACGGCTAGCACCGAACGGTCCGGCCAGCGCATACGCTCAGGGTCAGACACTCCTCAAGACGCATCAATATCGGCAGGCGCAAGTTGCCTTCCGGCAGGCGATCGCGCAAAAGGATCATGTTGCCCTGGCATACGCCGGTCTGGGGACGGCCGATATCGACCTAGGCGATTTTAAGGGTGGCTTCCTGGCATATCAGGCAGCGGCGAAACTAATGCCCACCAGCGCAGCAATGAACTACTACGCGGGCTTCGCCGCCCTCTATGCTCGGGCGTATACGTCGGCGGTGACATATGCAACACGCTCGATTCAGCTTCACCCCGGCTACTACCCGTCATACCACCTGCGCTTCCTGGCGTATGGCCGTTTGCAAAATAAGAAGCACCAGGTTTCAGACGCAAAAATGGAAGTCAAATTAGTGCCGAACAGCCCCGAAACCTGGAACGACTATGGGATCGCCCTGGGCAACGACGGGCAGCTTCCCCAGTCCATTTCGGCCTTCGGGAAAGCGATCAAACTTCGACCCGCGTATTGGGCTTACTATAAAAACCGTGCCATCATCGAGATTTACAACAAGCAGCAGAGCAAAGCTCTGGCCGACTTCGAGAAGGCGGGTTCTCTGGCGCCGGACGCGGCAGATAAGAAATTGATGGCAGACACGGCCGCCAAGTTGAAAAAGCGGATGCACCATTAGCGCGCGAGGTGTTACAACTCGCCGCTACCGTGCGTTTATCTCTGGGAGGAAGTCTTTGTTTAAGCGTGCTGTGCTGGGGGCGTTCTGTCTCGCGTTACCACTTGCCCTGAGTGCGTGCGGTTCGAGCAGTAAACCCGCGGCCACCGTGGACGGTCACGATATTTCGATGACCGCTTTTCATCAGCAGGTGTATTACAAGCGGCAGGCTACGGTCGATAGCGGCGGCACCGATCAGTGCCAGCCCGGTAGTCCGGCCGCGGTTTGTGGCGCGTTCAAGTCGGGTGCCCTCACGGACCTCATCGACAACCAGCTCGTTCAGGAATATGCTGATAAGAATCACATATCGGTGTCGCAAGCCGATTTCGATCGCGAGTGGAGCCAGATCTGGAAGGTGCGATTCCAGCATAATCCCATGCTGCTGACTGCTTTTGCCAAGCGGATGCGCATTTCCGAAGCGGACGTGAAAGCGCGTGTGAAACAGGACATGCTGCGACAAGCCGTACTCAATCACGTCGTACCGTCAACGTTCAATGCCGCCCCAGCGATTCGTGCGGCGAGCATCTACGTATCGACTCAGAAACAAGCGAACACAGTACACGCCGAGCTCAGCAGCGGGACGCAGTTTCTGACGGTTGCCAGGAACCTATCGCTCAACAAGAAGTCGCTCTGCGCGACGGCGGGTGGATGCGGCGACGCCGGTTGGGTTCCGACCGCGCTCTTGCCGCCGTACCAGCGGTTTCTATTGAAAGAGAAGGCTGGCGTGCCACTAGGCCCGTTCCGCCTCCAGCAGGGTTATGTGTTCTACGAGGTTGAAGGGATCTCGACGCACTTTGCAATGACGGCCAATCAGCAAGCAGCACTACGCGGGCTCGCTTTTTCCAGATGGTTGGTGCAGCAGGAGCAGCACTCGAATATCAAGCGCTACGCTACGACGTGAGGTGGCCCATGCGCCCCAGGACGATGCATCGATGAACGGCATTCGAACGAGCAGCATCCTGCTCGCCGCCTTCTTTGTCGTCAGTGTCGCTCAACCGGTACGCGCCTTCGATGAGCTCCACTCTGGACTCCGTGTGTCTCCTTACGAGGGCAGACCGGGAGCCACACTCTATGTGTCAGGATACGGGCTACAGCCCAATACGCGGCTCTTCATCATGTTCGCCTGTCCAAATTACCAGGTAGCCCAACTTGGTAATACGTTTATTTTTCCGCCGACGCAGGGTCCACTGACTGACGCACGTGGCCAGTTTTCCGCCTGGCCGATGAAGGCTCCCCGGCTGTCGCATGTGACGAGTTCGGGTTGCACGGTCTATGCGCAAGACGGTGTAGGAGACCACTACGGTCCGGCCCAGCTCGGACTGTACTACGTGCTGGGACCGCAGGATCGCGTTCTGCCGTGCGACAAGCGCATCTGCTTCACCCTCACTCCGAGCCCAAAGCGGGTCAAGTCGGGCCGGATCGAGAACGTGGACGTGCAGGGGTGGGCCGGCGCCCGAGCGGATGTGACGGTCACGTACCCCGGTTATCCGCCGGTCGTCGAAACGGTTAAGCTCGACTGGAACGGAAGCGGCCGGGTGCGAGTGCCGGTGCCGAAAGGTATGCAAGACACCTCGCACGTAAGGATTACCGCACATTGCCGGCTGGGCAAGGCCACGGGCGACAGGAGAGCAGAATTTACCGTCGTCCACTAAGGCGGGAACAATAACGCTGTGTCCGCGGCGTTCCCTCTCACTCGGTAGGGAGTTCTGTTACCGAGATTTCTCGTTGGGGAAGGTACTGAAAATCGAAAGGATGATTCATTGAAGCGACGACTCATTGGGACCAGTCTTGTGCTGTCACTCGCCGTGGCAGCCATCGGAGCACCAAAATTCGGATCCGCACAGAGTGCGTCCACCTGGAGCACATTTCACGGAGACGCAGCACGCGACGGCGCCAGCGCGAATAAGGGCCCGAGCACGTCGACTGCATCAGGCATATGGCAGCTTCCCAAGGCTGTGAATAGTTCGCCGGTAGTGGATGCGAACGGCGTCGCCTATGTGGGCGACGATGACGGACGGGTGTATGCCCTTGATCCCGTCTACGCGCGGGGCGCCGGGCACCTGGGAGCACCGAAATGGTCCTTCGCGACGAAGGATGTCATTCAGGGCGCTCCAACGCTTTCCCCTGACGGACAGACGCTGTATGTCGGCTCGAACGACGGCTTCGTCTATGCCTTGAAGACGTCCGACGGATCAAAGG
>DAINCT010000314.1:0-5142 GCA_036732245.1 Chloroflexota bacterium
TGGACATCCGGTTGATGGCGCTTCGCGATAGCGCGCCGCCGACCAGCCCCCAGAAGGCGAAGACCGTGCCGCATCGCGGGTGCACGCGGCTCATGCCGGCTGCGTTTTGGGCGGTGAGCTCGAGTCCGGCTTCGGCCGTGTTCACTGCCTTATGCTCCGCGCCGTGGTATCTCCAGAGCTCGCGTACTCCTGGGAAGTGGCCGCTGACGCCAAAGGCAACAAACGGCAGGGCGACGCCGGCAAGCGTCTCCAGCGGCATGACGTAACGCGCCTCCCGGTTCTTGGTCAGCTCTCGCGTGAGGCGGTCGGCGATAGCCGCGCCGATGCCGGGCGCGAACTGAGGCAGGAAGGCCTTGACCCTGGACCCGTCTTTGTTCAGTCGGTTCTCGAGCCTGGTGGCGACCCGGGCGAGCTTCAGCAGCCCGGCGAAGGAGACGAGCCCGCGCACGAACGGGATGTCCTTGGCCCACATTCCAGGCATGGTGAAGGGACCGACCTCAGTCGCGATGCTGCCATCGGCGCGTCGAACAGCCACGGCCACAGCATTCGGGCCGACCATCATGACGCCGTTCCGAAGGGCGCGGCCCCCGTAGCGCGGCGTCTCGGTTTGATTGTTCATAGATTCCTGCTTTCCGGTAGCCGGAACATCACGCTCCAGCTACGTCACATTCTACCGTCCTGAGGCGATCGTCAGGGCGGCGTCCTCGGCCGCATACTGCTCCGCTGTCGGGTCTGCTTCCTGCGGCGGGTGTTCTCTTTCCCAGGCGACGGTACGACGCAGCGCTTCCTCCACGGGAACAAGCTCCACGAAGTCGAGCTCACGTTTGATGCGACTCGTGTCCAGAGTCAGATCTTGCTCGGGTCGGACTTCGAAGGCCAGGTGCTCGGGCAGCTTCTCCTTGGGAACTGGCACGACCTTGCCCGTCCAGCCAGCCGCAGCTCCGATCATTCGGATCCAGCGACCGAGCGGAGGCGACTCAGAATCCGCAACGTTGTAGATACGACCCGCTGCGCGGCCGTCGCTCACGGCGCGCGTGATGGCCGCCGCCATGTTTTCGACGTATCCCACGCAGGTACGCCAGCACGACTCCGATTCGCCGAGCAGGGTGGCGGGCCTGCCGTCGTCCATGCGCTTGATGTACCGGTACCACCGGTGTTGGGAGTCTCCCGGACCATACATCATGGGTAGGCGCAGCACGGTGCCGGCCAGCTCTTGGCTCCCCATGACTACTCGTTCAACCAGGATTTTGTCGTAGTGGTCCTTCCAGAGCTGAGGATCATCGGGGTCGCGAGCCCAAGCGCCGCGATACGGGTACAGTTTGCTCCTTAGTGGTGCTTCCTCCGGGATGGGGACGGGATCGGGCGGCCCCGCATCTTGTCCGATGAGCACGCCGTAGGCTCGGTACACGTCGGCGCTGCTGGCCACGACGAGCCTTTCGGCCGTGCCGGAGGCGATCTGAAGCGTCATCTCCGCATCTGACTGGGTCATCGCGCACATGTCCAGGACCACATCCGGGGCAAATCGCCGTATCCTCTCGGCGTGCGCCGGCAGCTCGCTGCGGTCGCCGTGTATGTGCACGGCCTCGGCCGGAAGATCACTTTCAGATCGACCCCGGTGAAAGACCGCGACGTCGTGTCCGACGGTCAAGAGAGCGCGTACCGTGTGCGGACCGGTAAAACGGGTTCCACCAATGATCAGGACGCGCACGCGATCCTCATCCTGGTTATGGTTGGTCTCACGGTTCTTCGGTCTTGGAGACGCGCATGATGCGTCGCAGGTGCTGCCAGGCAGTTTCGGCCCGGTCCACGTGCTCTGGAGGCAGAGTGTGGGCCGCGTAGCGCTGAACCGTGTAGGCGTCGGTGAGCGCTTCAAAGTGGTCGGCTCCTTCCTGCCAGCGACGGGAGAGGGGCGGAACAAACTCTCGAGGCGTCGTGCCGGGTGGACGCGCCATCCCGGCAGCGGCTGAACGGCGAAGGAGCTTGGCGTAGGCGCGGCGCACCGGGTCGTGCGGGTAGGGTGCTCCCCACACCCGCTTGCGAAGGGCTGCCATGGACATCTCGGCCGCGGCGGCACTGCGGCGAAATATGCGGCGAAGGAAGAGAAGCGCTGCCTGCCAGAGCTCACGCAGCGTGAGGGCAGCTTCTCTACGTTCGCGGTACGGCTGCTCGCCTTTTGCTGCCCGTGATCGGTGCGGGACCGACCGCCAGATGGCGAAGGCCACGGCAACAAGAATCAAGACGAAGATAGCGAGAGCGGCATAGCCGTACGCCGCGTAGTTTGGGTGCTGTTTGGGTCGCCGCTTGAGTGGCGCCACGTTAGCTTGGCCGTGTCCGCGGAGAAGCGGTACATAGGGGCGAGAACGCGAGCCAAGCGCCTTTATGTGGTTGAAAATGCTGTCGAAAAGCGCCCCAAACGGAGTGACGATGTGGAACAGCATGGCTCCGAGGGCGTTCGTGGCCGGCTGGATCTGATGGCCGAGCCAGCCGAACATGTCGAGCGAGAAAATCTGTAGAGCTCCGACGCTTAGGGCCAGCAGCAAGATGACCTGGGCCGCGATGGCCAGCGCCACAGCCACCAGAGCGCCCGGCTCTCGCTCTTCTTCCAGCTTGGCGACACCAAGTGCCAGCATGAAGAGGGCGACGTACGTGATCCCGGCAAGAGCAACCGGCCGCCAGATGGACTTGTCGCCCATCAGCCCCCGTCCCATGATGAATACGATGCCGATGAAGAAGAGCGAAAAGCCCCGTCCGAACCTGTCATAGACCTCCTCGTGGCCGGGTGGCTCCAGCGTCACCACGACACCCCTCCAGAAAGCCAGGCCCAGGAGCAAGCCATCGACGAGGCCCGGCGCCACATCGGAGGCGGAGAAGTAAGACGGTATTCCGGCGACGAGCAGACCGGTTGCAAGCAGGAGAATGCGATCCCACGGCTTCCTCGGCCGTATCTGCAGGATCAAGAGGGACGCGGCCAGGCCGGTCAATCCGGTCAGGAAGATGGGCCACAACGCGGCATATCCAAAGGAGGTGGCGTCGAGCACGCTGCTGCCGAGGATGAGAACGAACCCGGCTATGAGCTCGGTCAGCAGCAGCAGGACGGAGAGGAGAATTTGTCTAGGAGACAGCACGTAGAGCCTTGGCGGGCGGGCCTACCAGCGTCATCGGGATACCGCGGATGAGCGGGGCGGCGTGGCGACCGCAGTAGACGACGGAGACCCGGCCCTTGATCTTGCGCGAGGTGAGGATCACGCTGAGCTCCGGCGTGATTACCGGTGTAATGAACAGGATGCTGGCCCCGGCGGAGAGCCTGTTGGCTTCGTCGAGCAGCAGGCTCTCGGGGGTGACCTGACCGGAAAAAGACAGGCGAGCGAGCTGCTCGAGCACAGCAGTCGCCTGCCGGGGGTTGGCACTTGGAGCGAGGCGGGGATTAAGGTCGGTTCCGACGATGATGCCGTTCGAACGCAGTCCAACCGAGAAGTCGTGCTCCAGGGCCCAGAGGGCGATGGATGCTGCCGCCTCGATAGCCGACTCCATACGCTCGAGGTCGACCCCCTGCCAGACATGCTGAAAGGTGTTGAGATTGACCACCAGCATGACCTGTCCGGTGGTGCTGGGGTCGAAGAGACGCACCTGGAGCTCGCCGGTGCGCGCGGTTGCCTTCCAGTGCATCCGATTGAGCGGATCGCCGTAACGATATTCGCGGCTGCCGGCAATCAGAGTCGGATCCTCGTGCAAGGCCTTGCGCGCCAGAAGGTTTCCCAGCGCTTCCCGAAACGGAAAGTCAATGTCGTCGGGGCTGTAGACGCGAGGGTAGACCGTGATGGCGAGATGGTCACCCATGATCGCTGACCTGGGAAATAGGCCGAATGGGTCGCCGGAGGTGACATTCGCCGGTCCGAGGGAGTAGACACCGCGCTGCATCGCTTGTACCCGAAAGGTCCGAACGAGGGCCTGGAAGGGCCCGAGAGCAGCTCGGTTGACCAGGGCATTTTGCAGATTCTCTTGGATGTGTACGCCACCTGAGAAGCGCAGGAGCTGTTGAAGATCTCTCGTCGTTCGGATAACGCTGTAGCGGATAGGATCGGCCACGGCGACCCAGGCAAGCGGCAGGATTTTCCGGTTGGTGATGCGCACCACCAGGTCTGTCTCATCGCCAGGAAACAGGCGGTGCGAGTCGCAGGTTCGCTCGTAAGACAGCGCGGTCAGCGCGTAGCGGGCGGTCAGCCAGGCGATCAAGAACGCCACCAAAGGCATGGCGAACACGATCGATAGCGCGGGCAGGAAGAGAAAGGCGCCTGCAAAAACCGCGGCACCGAACAGCGTGGCGAACTCAGCGGCACTGGGAGGGTGCCGAAAGCGGTCTGTATAAAGGAACGCGCCGATGGGCACGAAGAGAAGGAAGAGGAGCAGGGCTAGCTGGGAGAGGATCTGCAAGAGCCCGAAGTGCACGGCTCGGTATCCTACACAGCTTCGACGGGAACGGGGATGCGGCCTGCGATCTCGGCCACGATCTCATCTACTCGCCGGCCACGGAGCCTCGCCTCGGTACTCGGGATCATGCGGTGCGACAGTACCGGTGCAGCCAGATACTTCACGTCGTCAGGCGTCACGAAGTCGCGTCCCCGAATGGTGGCGAGGGCCTGTGCTCCGCGGTACAGCGCCAGGGTGCCGCGAGGGCTTACCCCTAGGTCGATGGCGTCATGATCCCTGGTTGATCGAACCAGGGTCGTGATGTAACGGCGCACGTCGGGCGCCACGTGCACCTCTCGGACCTGGTCGCGCAGCATCAGGACGTTTTCCGATTGCACCACCGGCTGCAAGTCTTCGATGGGGTGTCCCTCGTTCTGAGAGAGCACGATCCGCTCTTCCTCTTCCAGCGAGGGATACCCGATGCTGAGGCGGAGCATGAATCGATCGAGCTGGGCTTCGGGCAGCGGAAAGGTTCCTTCCAGCTCGATCGGGTTTTGGGTGGCGAGCACGATAAACGGGCGCGGAGTGGAGAAGGTGTCGTTCTCGACCGTGACCTCCCGCTCTTCCATGACCTGGAGCAGGGCTGACTGAGTCCGCGGCGTGGCGCGATTTATCTCGTCGGCGAGCACCACGCTGGCCAGGATTGGACCCGGCCGGAACTCGAACTCCGAGGTT
>DAINCT010000315.1:0-5127 GCA_036732245.1 Chloroflexota bacterium
GGACCGTGCCCGGGGTGAGCCATTTCAGAACGGCCTCGACCTCACTGGCGTCGCCCGCCGATTGACCTGCGACGCCACGCGCTTTCGCCGTTCCGGTGGAGGTGACTCGAACTTGGGTAGTCGATGCAGTCGGGCAGCCGAGGTGCCACCCCGTGGCATCGTATTGTTCTACGTTCGCATCGTAGATCGGACCAGGAGATGTTAACGACGCATAGTTTCCGGACGTCGGCTGGGATGCGCACGTATTCAAGTGACTGGTGGCATCGGGAAAGAGGCCCGCTCTGGCTGCGGCGAGGCCCGCCTCCGCCCCCCCCTGCGATTGCACGCCGGCACGGGTTGCCGTGGTGAATCCCAGCCCGTTCACGACCGAATTCATGGCCAGTGCAGTCAGAATGAGGCCGACGGCCATCACGCCGACAACCACTACAAGCGCCGAGCCGCTCTCATCGGACCTTTGATGGTGCACGTATCGATTCAGAAACATGAGAGACTCCCGGATGCTCCGGCACGGCTCACTGCCGCGCTCGTAATGCCCACGGGAGATTGAATCCCTGCGCCGCTCTTGAAGCTCACTGTGAGCTGCTTTGGCGTCGCGCTGAAAACAGCACTCCCTGTGATGGGTGTGATTCCCTCGGCGAGTAGCGTCCAAGAGGCTAACTGCGTGGGTGTTGGGGCAAGGATGGCCGTGCTCGAACGCAGAGAGCGAATACTTCCCGTGCCTGATGCCGAGTAATACCACCCGACGCAGCTCCATGTGAGGGGGCCACTCGTCGAAGCGGTGCGCGCAATGAGGAGTTGGTCAGTCCCGCTGGGAATAGTGAGTTGAAAATCCGACGAATTGCGAATGCTGGAGTCGATCGAGTCGACCGTAAGTTGCCCCGCGGTTGTAGCGTTAGAAACCGCATTGACCGTGTTCGAATTGACGATCACACTGATCAGCATCCCCCCGGCGACTCCAACGACGAGCACCAGAAGCATCGAGTACACAAGCAACTCGATCAAGGTGAATCCCCGCTCCGACGCCTCGCTCCCGTCCAACTCAAACCCCCTCAACGAAGACCAGCGTGCCGGCCGAGGAAACGGCAGCGCCAGTGTCAACGCGGGTGACCGCCACTGTGACCGAGATTGCGCGCGGATAGCCGTCTGGGGGACAACTTGCGACCGTACGAGCCACCTTCAGCACGACGCCGCGTGTGTCTGTAACCGTGTAGTCCGAAGCCGCGAGGCTATTGCAGGTTGAAGGGACATGCGAACGAGCGTCTTCGAGTTGTTGGTTGACCAGCCCGGTCGCAGTGGCCAAGGTCGCGTTCATCGCTGAGTTCTTGAGGGAGCCGACCAGAGTCGGCAGGATGGCCACCGCGAGTAGCGCGAGAAGCATCATGGAGACCATGATCTCGACGAGGCCGAAGCCGAGATCACGATTATCGGTACAACGCAGGCGATCGCGGATGGTCTTCACGACGCACCTCCCAGGGACTTCGGGTTCTGGATGTTGTTCCCAAGAAGTGGGAGCGACACCGAAGTGCCGCTCCCACTCGTTTTGAGACCGCAAGAGAGCTCACGGCTTCAAGAGACTAGCTAGCAGACAGCACCGACGACAGGGGAAGTCGCATCTGTGAGCCGGAAAATCTTTCCCGATACGCTCGTGGCGGAGATGCAGAACGAGGCTGGCACAGTGGCAGTGGCCGCGGTGACGACGTACGACGGAGTCAACGATCCCGTCGTCGCCACGATTCCGGCGGCGGCCGCGTCAGCGGGCAAGATTCCGTTTGACTGGGTCTGGGCAGCGATTACGCCCGTCTTCCAGTTCGTCAGGTCCGACTTGGTCGCACTGTCCTTGGCGTTGTCCTGTATGCCCAGGTACACCGGGATGGCGATGGCGGCGAGGATGCCGATGATGATGACGACGACGAGAAGCTCGATCAGAGTAAAGCCCTTTTCGTTCTCGCCGATCTGCTTGCGTCGGGCGTTGAGGGAGTTGAGAGTGCGAGTGATCACGATGAGATCCATTCGGTAGGTGGCAAAAGAACCGGCCTTCGGGACCGATCAGGGTTTTACCTTATTGGCAGCCAATTCTCGCTACGACCCACGCGAGGGGGTCATTTGCGAAAGACACGCCCCCAGAGATGGGGGGCAACAATATTCACTTCAGGTAACAAGAGCCACAAAGCCGCCACGGGAAGTTACTTAATTACGCTCGCGATGCTAAAGATCGGCATGTAGAGCGCAACGACCATCCCACCGATCACGACGCCGAGGAACGCGATCATCAGAGGTTCGATCATGGCGGTGAGTTGCTCGGTGGCCGCCTGCACTTCGTCGTCGTAGAAGTCCGCGATCTTGTTGAGCATGACTTCGAGGGAGCCGGCATCCTCGCCTACCGCGACCATCTGGGTCACCATTGGCGGAAAGACAGGTTGCTGCAAGAGAGGGGCAGCGATGGAGTGTCCCTGGCGAACAGACTCTGCGACCTCGTTGAGAGCGTTTTCGATCACCCAGTTGCCAGAGGTCTCTCCGACGATCTTCAAGGCCTGGAGAATCGGCACGCCAGCGCCAATCATGTTGGAGAAGTTCCGGGCAAAGCGCGCGACGGCGATCTTCTTCAACAACGCTCCGAAGACGGGCAGCTTGAGCTTCAGGGGGTCGACGAACTTGCGCACGCGATCCGTGTTCTTGTTCTTTTTCCACCAAATGCTGAAAGCAATGATGACAACGGCTAGAAGCGGCGCCACCCACACCATAGAGCGTGAGAGGTAGACCAGGATCATCGTGGGGAGTGGGAGCCCGCTGCCCATACCCTTGAACATCGCCTCGAAGATCGGCACGATGAAGATCAACATGATCATGACGGCACCGAGCGACATGATCAGCACCATCACCGGGTAGGTCAGCGCCGACTTGATCGTGTTGCGGAGCTTGACTTCCTTCTCGAAGTTGGCGGCAATCGACTCGAGCGCCCCGTCGAGGAATCCGCCGATCTCGCCGGCCCGAACCATGTTGATCATGATCGGCGGGAACGACTCGCTGTGTTTTGCGAGCGCGTCGGAAATCGAGGTGCCCGTCTCCACGTCGTCGCGCACCTGCATGAGGAGTTTCGCCAGAGGCGCACTCTCGGTTTGCTCGGCCAGGATGTTCAAGGCGCGCAGGAGGGATAGCCCTGAGCCGATCATGGTTGCCATCTGCCGGCTCATGATGGCGAGGTCCTTCAGGCCGACGCCCTTGCTGAATCCAGGGATCGTGATTTCCCGGCCAAGCCCGGTTCCCTCTGGTGACGCGCTTATCGAGATCGGGGACAAACCCATCGCGCTGAGTCGGGAGGCAACGCCTGCCTCGCTCGAAGCATCCAGCTTTCCCTTGACGATCTTCCCCGTAGCGTCACGCCCCTTGTAGGCGTACGCCTGGACAGTTGCCATCAGCGCTTATCCCGATAGTAGGAGTCACCGAAATCGATGCCGCCGGAGGCTATCGCGCGCCCGATCTCATCCGTTGGGGACTCTGCACGCTGGATCAATTGGCCGATGGCATCGGGCTCTTGCGCCTTTTCGAGCGCCGCTTCACGGGTGATCTGGCCGGCATCGACAAGTTCCGCCAAGTGCTGGTCCATCGTGTGCATGCCAAGCCCCCGACCGGCCTGCATCATCGAGGTGATCTGGTAGGTTTTGCCCTCGCGGATCAGGTTGCCGATTGCGGGTGTCGTTACGAGCACTTCGGTTGCGACAACACGGCCGCTCCCGCTCGCCTTCTTCACCAGGGTCTGGCAAACGACACCCTGCAGGGTGGCGGCAAGCTGCGCGCGCACCTGACCCTGCTGGTGCGGCGGGAACACATCGATGACTCGGTCGATGGTCTGCGCGGCGGACTGTGTGTGCAGCGTCGCGAAGACGAGGTGGCCGGTTTCCGCGGCTGTCAATGCAACCGAGATCGTCTCCAGGTCGCGGAGCTCGCCGATGAGGATGACGTCGGGGTCCTGACGCAGAACGTGCTTCAGAGCGTTTGCGAAGTTGTGCGTATCGTGGCCGACCTCCCGCTGGTTGACCAGCGATTTCTGGTGCTTGTGCAGAAATTCGATTGGGTCTTCAACGGTCATGATGTGGTCCGCTCGGGTGCGGTTGACGAGGTCGATGAGCGCCGCGAGCGTCGTTGATTTACCGGAACCCGTCGGCCCGGTCACGAGTACGAGCCCTCGAGCAAGGCTGGCAAACTTACCAATGGATGCAGGCACGCCGAGTTGCTCCAGCGGCTTGATTTCGCGGGGAATCAGACGAAAAGCTCCACCGATGGAATTGCGCTGCTGGTAGTAGTTGACACGGAAGCGCGATCCCCCGGCGGTGTAAGCGAAGTCGAGTTCCAGTTCACGCTCAAAACGCTCGCGCTGGTCGTCAAGGAGGAGGCTGTAGAGGGCCTTGGTGACTTTTTCCGGCATCCATCGTGCCGCGCCCTCGATCGGGCGAAGACCGCCGTCGACACGGAGGCTGGGCGCTGCACCCGCTGTGACGTGAAGGTCTGAGGCGTTCCGGAGCACCACCTCCTCTAGAGCCGCGACGAGGTCGGGATCTGCGTTGCCAAGGGCAGCGCGCTCCTCGACGGTGAGCAGCGCTTCTGCACGTGCAACCTGCCGAGCGATGGGGGGTGGTTCAGTGGCGCGACGGCGCCCCGGCGACGTGTACTCATCGAGCGAATAGACCTTGGTCGGTGCTTGCTCGGTTGAAGGCGGCGACGAGCCGTCGAGCGAGTAGACGGTGGTTGTTGCGACAGGCTCGCCAACCGGCGGGCTGTATGTCGGCGGCTCCAGCCGCTTAGGGACCCAATCGCCACCATCCTCGGCTGGCGTGACCGGAATCTCGTAAATGGGCTCGTCCATGAAACCTTCCCTTTCACCATGTGCCACTAGGCGACCACGCGCAAAATTTCCTCGACCGAGGTCAGGCCCAACTTGGCCTTTGCCCAGCCGTCCTCGCGGAGGGAAATCATTCCCTGCTCGCGAGCCATCCGGCCGATTTCGGCACTCGAGGCGCGAGTCACGGCAAGGCGCTCAATCTCCTCGGTCACCGTCATCACCTCGTGAAGCGCGATGCGACCTCGGTATCCGGTGTTCGAACAATTCGTGCAGCCGACCGGCTGGTAAAT
>DAINCT010000316.1:0-3521 GCA_036732245.1 Chloroflexota bacterium
GCCCCCGCGGTCTGGATCGAAACCGTCATCGCGCCACCCGTGGCCACGCTCAAAGGGTGCACCGACACGAACACGAGTTTGGGAGTAACCGATACCGGGGCGGCGGTGGCCGTCGGGAGCGCGGGTGTAGCGGTGGAGCGCGCCGGTGTCGCAGTCGGCGCCGTAGTCGGCGTCGTATCAGGCGTTGCGGCTGCAGTCGCGGTCGGAGCTGCTTGCGGAATACTGGTCGGCGTCGGACCACTCGCCACGGGAGTCGACGTCGGAACTCGCGCCGCGACTTTGGTAGGCGGTGACGCGCCGGCGCTGATTCCGCAGCCGGCGAGCAAGAGCGTGCATACTGCGACGACGAATAGTGAGACGTGACGGGACAACGATACCTCGTGCTGAGCAGGCAATGGTATCAACCGTCGGATGACGTCGGCAAATGCCCAAAGCCACCGCCGCCCGGTGTGCGGATGCTCAACGTCTGTCCGGCGCGAATCGAAAACGAGGTCTTCGACGGTAAGTTCTGAGCCTCGGGTTCAAGCAACACGTTCCGTCCGGTACTGCCGTCTTCTCCGCCTTGCAAACCGTAAGGCTGCCTCCTTCGACGCTCGGTCAGGAGTGTGACTGTCGCGTCTTCCAGGAACAGCAGGTCCCGCTGCAGTCCATCTCCTCCCCGATATTCACCGTTCCCACCTGTGCCCTTACGAAGCGCGTACCGCGTGACCCGCAAAGGATATTCGGACTCAAGGGCCTCGATCGGCGTGTTCAGGGTATTGCTCATGTGGTCATGCACTCCGCTCATGCCGTCCGCCCCGGGGCGTGCCCCCATGCCTCCGCCCATCGTCTCGTAGTAGGCAAACGCCCGCCGCCTGCCGTGATCGAATCCGCCCAGCGCGAGGTTGTTCATCGTCCCCTGACTGGCTGCCGGGCACCTCTCGGGAAGAGCCTGTGCCAGTGCACCGAACAGCACGTCGACGATGCGCTGCGACGTCTCCACATTGCCTCCGGCCACCGCGGCCGGCGGAGAAGCATCCACCACACTTGCTTCCGGCGTGATGATCTGCAGCGGCGCCAGCGAGCCGGCGTTCACCGGCACGTCAGCCTCATGCAGGCAGCGCATCACGTACAGCGAGGCGGACACCGTCACCGCTCGGACCGCGTTCACCGATCCGCGGCACTGTGGCGCCGACCCGGTAAAGTCGATCTCCAGATCATCAGATTCCGACCGCCTGCGCACAGCCACGCGAATCGGTACCGGCTCATCCGATTGCCCGTCATCGTCCAGGTAATCCACAAAATCGTACTCTCCCGGGGCAATGCCGCGGATCACGGCTCGCATCGCGGTCTCCGAGTACCGCTGCAACGCCGCGCCGTGCTCCTCAACCGTATCCCGGCCATACTGCTCGGCCAGTGCGGCCAACCCCGCCTCGCCCACTGCCTGGGCTGCGAGTTGCGCCTGCACGTCGCCCCGTCGCTCCTTCGGGGTCCGAACATTTCGCAGGAATAACTCCAGGAGACCCTCATTCATCGTCCCACCGACCCTCAACAGGAGCGGCGGAACGATCATACCTTCCTGGTAAATCTCGGTCGAGAGCGGCATCGACCCGGGCGACATTCCGCCGATGTCCGCATGATGGGCCCTCGACATAACGTATCCAAGCAGTTCTCCCGACCGCGCGTACGAAGGTGAGATGAGGGACACGTCAGGGAGGTGGGTGCCCCCGGAGTACGGGTCGTTGCAAATCACGACATCCCCGGGACGAAGCTCGAACCGGTCCAGCACCACCTGCATCGCCATCGGCATGGCTCCCAGATGCACCGGCATGTGCGCCGCCTGCGCCAGCATGCGCCCACCTGCGTCGAAAAGGGCACAGGAGTAATCGCGACGCATCTTGATGTTTTGAGAAAAGGACGCGCGCTGCAGCGTGACGCCCATCTGTTCGGCCACCGACTTGAACAGGTTGGCGAAGACCCCGAGCGAGAGCGCGTCGACCCTGGCCGTCCCCACCGCTATCCTTCCAGCAGCTTCGATTCCAGGATCTGGTCACTCGCGAAGTCGTGCATGCGCAGATAGTGACGGGCCGAATTAACCAGCGCTTCCATCGGCACCAATCCCACCACCTCGGAGTCGGTGATCGACGCTCCGTATGATTCCGCCAGGGCGCGCACCAGCTCGAACACCGTGTGAACGGCACTTTTTTGGTAATTGGTCAGATTCATGGACACTTGCGCCTGACCCCGTGCCGGTATGTCCAGTCCTAGAGCCTTCACGTAGCGCAGTCCGCCCGAACTATGGCGAATCGCCTTCGCGATCGCTTTGGCAATGCGCACGTCCCTGGTATTCAGATAGATGTTGTAGGCGATCAACGGCC
Organism: Chloroflexota bacterium; assembly: GCA_036732245.1. Classification (GTDB taxonomy): domain Bacteria; phylum Chloroflexota; class UBA5177; order UBA5177; family UBA5177; genus JANWJD01. The sequence goes on from DAINCT010000316.1 coordinate 2,358, forward strand.
CTCTGGCGCCGATCACTACCGCTCCCGCCGACGGGTGAACCGACGACGGCCCGATATCCGGCTGTCGCTCCGGGTCACCACCTATAACGTCACGCAGCTCCTCGAATCCCTTGCGGCGAATCGCTTCCAGGTTCTGCCGTTCTGGACGAAGTGCGGCTTCTTCGTAGAAGTACACCGGAAGCTCGAGTTCCTTCGCCACGCGTTCTCCCAGTGAGCGCGCCGCCGCCACCGCGTCCGACATACTACTCGTGCCCAGCGGAATAAACGGCACTACATCGGTTGCCCCAATACGCGGGTGTTCTCCGCTGTGCTCCCGTAAGTCGATCGACTCGGTCGCCCGCTGTATCGCTCGAAATACCGCCTCGCTCAGCGCGTCCGATTCTCCCGCCAGCGTGAGCACACTTCGGTTATGGTCGGCGTCGGAATGCAGGTCGAGCACGTGCACACCGTCGACCGACTGCGCCGCCGCCACAATGCTCTGTACCACGTCGGGCCGGCGTCCCTCCGAAAAGTTGGGAACACATTCAAGCAGCCGTTGCACGAATCATCCTCAGGGCACCGCGACCGGAACCGCCGACGACATGATCTGTCCGTCGCGCACGACGATGCGGCCCCCCGCGACCACCGTCTCCGCCAGATTCATGGCGTACTGGTACGGAATCGATCGGTAATCATCCACCCTAAAAACCGTCAGGTCGCAGTACTTGCCCACCTCGATCGATCCAACGCGATCCTCCATCCGGAGTGCTCGGGCCCCGTGCAACGTCGCCGCCCGAATCGCCTCTTCCGCCGTGAGATGCAACTTCAGCACCGCCATGGTCAGGATGAACTGCATATTCTGCGTACATGAGGTTCCCGGATTGAAGTCCGTGCCCAGCGCGACAGTCGCACCGGCCTCGACCAGACGTCTCGCCGGAGCGTATTCGTCACTCCCCAGGAAGAGCGTGGTCCCGGGTAACAGCACGGCCACGGTTCCGGCGGCTGCCAGGGCAGCGATGTCCTCGTCCGTCAGATACACCGCGTGGTCCACCGAGGCAGCGCCCAATTCGGCCGCCATGCGCACACCGTCGCCGTAACCCAGCTCGTTGGCGTGGGCGGTAATTTCGAACCCAAGCTCCCTCGCCCGTTCCAGCAGCCGCCGACCTTGCGGTGCGGTAAATGCGC
>DAINCT010000316.1:3531-5107 GCA_036732245.1 Chloroflexota bacterium
GGCGTCGCCCTCAAAGTCGGCCGGCAACACGTGCGCTGCCAGGTAAGTCGGAATCAGTTTCAAGGGGTGCAAGCGCTGGAGCCGGTTCAGGACGCTCAGACCCTTCAGTTCCGCCTCTTCCGTCAGCCCGTACCCGGTCTTTGCGCCAATCGTGGTCGTCCCGTACCGCAAAAACGTGTCGGCTCGTGCGAAGGCGAAGTTGAGCAACGCCTCCTCGCTCGCCGCACGCGTGGCATCCACGGTGTGCATGATCCCGCCGGACTTCAATTGTTGATCGTATGAGGCTCCGAGGGCGCGCGCATAGAAGTCGCCGCTGCGGTCGCCGGCGAATACCGGGTGTGTGTGGGCATCCACAAATCCTGGCAGCACGCAGCGGCCGTGCGTGTTGACGACAGTGGCGTCGGGCCACAACTGCACCTGGTCATAGAAATCGTCCATGCCGCCGAGCCACACGACCTTGCCGTCTTTCGCCGCCAGAGCAGCGCGCTGCAAGACTCCCAGCTCGCCGGTCGCCCGTGGGTGCCTCCCCGGAGCGACGGTGACCAGTTGATCTACATTGAACAGCGCGAAGTCTGCCTCGATCATGTTCGGCCTCCAGCCTCTTTCATCATAGGCGAGGCGTTTCAATCATTCAGCCGGCCGGCTGTCCTCCCGCTTCGTGGTGCGGCACTCACACACCGCCTCCCTCCGGAACCTGCTTTTAACCGTTCCAGCGAATTTGGCGTTCGTTCTCCTGCCCCTATATGATGTGTAGCGCGTTGCCCCCGTGACACAACATGTAGGGGTGAGTGCTTGACCCCACTACATGCAGGGGTTAGAATGAGAAACCGCGTCTACATGCAGTACGGTAGATGCAATCGGCGAAGAGCGGAGTTTGGTATGGAAATTCAGGTCCAGCGCGAAGCCCAGGCAACGGCGCACGGCGCCGAACAGTCCTACGTCGCGGCCTCCCCGGAACCGCGTCCACGCCCCGAGCGTCGGGGTCAGTGGTCGGAATCGGCCTTGAGAGTCCTGCAGGAACGCTATCTCGTGAAGCGGAATGGTGTCGTGGTCGAGACCCCTGACGAAATGTGCTGGCGTGTCGCGACCTCGGTTGCCGCCGCCGAAGCGAAGTGGGGCTCGCCCGAAACGGTGGCCGAATTCGAGGTCGCGTTCTATGAAGCGCTCATGGACCGCAAGTTCATGCCAAACTCGCCGACCCTGATGAACGCGGGCACCGGCAACGGCTTGCAATATTCAGCGTGCTACGTCCTCCCGGTCGGTGACTCCATTCCAGATATCTTCGACAGCCTGAAAAATGCCGCCATCATCCACCAGAGCGGCGGCGGCCCCGGCTTCGCGTTCTCGCGCATCCGCCGCAAGAACAGCATCGTCTCCCGCAGCGGGGGGCGTGCCAGCGGACCCGTCTCGTTTCTGCGCGTTTTCAATGCCGCGACCGAGGCCGTGAAACAGGGGGGCACTCGACGTGGTGCCAATATGGGAATCCTCCGCGTCGATCATCCCGACGTCCTTGAATTCATTGAATGCAAGAACGACGGCGGCATCACGAACTTCAATATCAGTGTCGCCATCACCG
>DAINCT010000317.1:0-5084 GCA_036732245.1 Chloroflexota bacterium
CAAGCTGCAGCCCGTCTTCTACACCGACCCGATGCACGCCGCCATCCGCGCGATGCGGCTCGAGTGACCGAGTCCAGCACCCGGTTACCAGTTGCCGTGTCACGGAGAATGGGGTTACCAGGATAGACACAGCGAACGATAGTACGTCCAAACCGCTTGACAAATGATCTGAATCTCTGAAAATCGGATATGCAACTTTACATGTCGCGCGGTCTCCCACGGACCTCGAGCAAGGTAGCGGGATATGAGCACTAGACCAGGTGAGCCTCCAAGCTTTATCACCACACGCATGGGCAAGCGAGGCACGCTCGTCATCCCTGCCGGCTTGCGCCAACAGATTGGGCTTGAAGCGGGCACTCCTGTTGTCGCCGAGGCACGAGACGGCGGCGTCTTCATTCGCCCCCTGGTCGGACGCGCCATCTCGTCCAAGCGGCGCCGCGCCGTCCTCGATGCGGCCAATCGTGCGTATGCGGCCCTGCGCGACAATCACAGCGCATGGGCGGCGGAGCAGACTGAGCGTACTGTATGGGATAGTTTTGCCTCGGAGACGCTGCCGCAGGACGTGTGGTCTGTGGATGACTCCCTCCCAGAGAAATAACGCCGCGCCACAACTTTTCCCAACGCGCCCGTCGCTCCAGGAATGAAGTTGTTGCTGGCGAAGGAACCATCGCGCTCCGGTGCGTGCGCGCGGTATCCTCGTTCGTGATGCCACACCCACGGCGCGTTTCCGGTAAGGATGGCGAGGCAATGAAAGTATTCGACGCGGTGCGCACCCTGACCGCTGTCCGGCGCTACACGGACCAATCCATCCCCGCTGACCTGGTGCGCCGCATCATGGAGTCCGCCTGGCTCACCGGCAGTTCCCGCAATGGCCAGCCGTGGCACTTCATCGCCGTGCAGGACAAAGCGATGCTTCGGCAGTTGGGCAACCTCGCGCGCACCGGGCCGTACATCGCCGACGCGGCGCTCGCGGTAGTCGTGGTCATGGAGGAGTCCGTATACAACGTGTCCGACGCCAGCCGTGCGGTGCAGTCCATGATGCTGACGGCCTGGGACGAGGGCGTGGCCTCGAATTGGGTCGGCTTCGACAATCTGGAGTGGGCCAACGGCGTGCTGGAGATTCCGCCCGAGCTCAAGGTGCTGGCCATCGTACCGTTTGGTTATCCCCAGGTGCGCCTGGGACGCGGCAAGAAGGACCGCAAGCCATTAGCGGAGGTCGTGAGCAGTGAGCGGTACGGACAACCGTTTACGTAGCCGCTGTGGCACCGAACGCAGCATGGAGACGGCTTTGGGCGGGCGTTATGGCAAGGTCGCATCAGCAAACGACCATTCCTTGTCGGTGTAGCGAAAGAGGATCTCCTGCGCCCGTTCCTCGTCGCTTGCCCGAACGCGAACGACAAGCGTGTTACATTGCCAGATGTTGCGCAGGAACTGGCTGGCGTGCTGGGTTCCCATGTCGGAGAGGATTAAAGCGTGCGCTTCGATGAGGATCACGTTGGTTGTGACTGACCGGTAGTGGGCATTGATGATATTACCAAGGATAGCACGGGCGTTGTCGTGATTGTCATCGCGACGGTTGAGTAGAGCGCCATAGGAAGAGCTGTCATGGAAGACGCGGCGGAAACGAAGTGACCGGGGAAGGGCAACCATAGGTTATTTCGGGCGGTAGGCGCGAGCTAAAGCCTCATGCTTCTTGCCAGAGACGCCACCAGGAGTCTTACCCTCGCCGATGCTAATCAACCGAAAGAGCGCGTCATCGGGCTTGAGAATGCCGGTCTTGCGGCGGGCTCGGGGCTTTTGCGGTTGCCGGTTGAGACGCTCGTCAGCGTCGACTTGCTGCAGCGGAGCGATGGAAAGCGGCTTGCCCTCGACACGAACGACCTGCCGCTTGCCGCTCCTGGCAACGGCTTCAGCAGTCAGCATGAACTCTACCGCTGAAATAGTGTCTGGGCGGCCAGCTTCCCGAGTCATATCTGTTTAACCTCGCGAACATATCTTACCAGATCGTTGAAAGTCATTTCTATGCAAGTCGTGATAGAAGCTCATGTACGGCCTTATGGTGTGTGAACCGCATATAAAACTCATGAGTCGTCTAGAGGATCTCCAACCGCCCGCCTAGCTGCCCGTCCTTCGCCTCTCCGGTGCGCGCCCTCGTCCTGTACACTGGGCGGAGTTTATGTCCGGAGGCAGCGATGAGCGACCCGTCCAGACTGTGCCGCCTTTCCTTGTTGTTGGCCGTGCTCCTGCTCGGCGCAGCGTGTAGCGGCACCAATAACGCGAAAGAGGCACCAACCGGCACCGTTGCCGCCCGAGCCTCTTCGACCGTAAGCACCGGCAAAGTCCAGCCAACACAGTCCGCGACCAGCGCCAAAGTCCAGCCAATCCAGACGTCGACCGGCGCCGCCGCCTCGGGCCGCCTCGGTGGCCAGACGAGTCCCTCACCGGCGGCGCAGCAAACTCGTTCGGCGGCGCAACCGGGGCAGGCGCAGTGGACCGTCCTCGTCTACATGGCTGCCAACAACAACCTCGAAGGGTCTACGCTCCTGAACCTGCTGCAGATGGCGGACGCCGCGTCGTCGCCGCAGGTGAACGTCGTCGCACAGATAACACGCGACCCCGCCTCGGACATCACCGACGACATCGGCAACCTTGGGTCGTTCACAACAACAAAGCGCGTGCTGGTGCAACACGGTCGGTTCGTCGAGCGCGACGACCTGGGAAAGGTGAACTCCGGCGACCCGGCAACGCTCGCGGACTTCATCTCCTGGGGCGAGCGCACCTATCCGGCGCAGCACTATATGCTCGATCTTTCCGACCACGGTGGCGCCTGGCAGGGCTGCTGCGAAGACGACACGTTCAAGAACTTCATGGGCCTGGGTTCGCTTCAGCGGGCGTTCAAGCAAGGTGGCGGAGCGCCGCTCGACATTATCGGCTTTGACGCATGTTTGATGTCGAGCGTCGAGGTGGGGCTGGCGCTGCAGCCGTACGGCTCCCTATTAATAGGGTCGGAGGAGAGTGAACCGGGGTTGGGTTGGGACTACACGGCATTTCTGAGCGCGCTGGCCGGCAACCCCAGCATGAGCCCCAAAGCCCTCGCCCAGACGGTTGCCGATACGTACCTGGCGGGGCTCACAGACAAGGCGCCCGACGAGGCGCTGTATTCGACGTTCAGCGTCACCGACCTCCAGCAGTTGACCCCCGTTGGCACGACCACCGCTGCTTTCATGAGCGCGTTGAACAGGTACGTCAACAATGGCACGCAGTCGAACTTGCCCGAACGTCTGACGCGCTTCAGCCAGGTGTTTTTGCAGGCGGAATTCGAGACGCCGGCCTTCGGTTCCACGGGTCCCGGCGACCTTGGAATATCCTTGGACCTTGGCATCCTTGCGCAGAACGCGGCCGTCGAATCGGGGTCGCCAGAGGTACAAAAGGCTTCCGCTGACCTCAAGCAGGCACTGAGCCGGGCCGTCGTCTACAACATCACCGGCAAGGGATATGCGGGGATGCCCCCGAGCGGCATCTCGATCGCCACGCTCGCCACCGGTGACACCCACAAGAAGGACGTCAAGGCCTACAGCAATCTCACGTTTGCCGCTCCGACGGGCTGGCTCGCCCTTGTCCAGGAGTTCGACACGGCGGTCGCCGCCGCATCGGACCTGGGCGCGCAGCCGACCGTCGCGAGCCTGCAAACATCAGCTCGCTCCATTAGTAGAGGCGCGACCGCAACCATTAGCGGGCAGGTGCGCGACGACCTGGTTGTGACCGACGTAAAACTGAGCGTGACGACGGCGCTGAACGGACAGGATGTGCAGATCAGCCAGGATAACCGTGTAAAGCACCTTGGCAAGCGGATCGACTTCACGTACGACTTTGACGGCCGCGGCTGGTATATGACTGACGGGAAAGTGAACGAGCTGGCATACAGCGAGGACTGGCGCCCCGGTCAGCGGATCGTCTTCGGGACGTACCGGCAAGTCCCACAGGATGATGGTGACGAGGCCTACCTGCTCATTGATGAGGCGTCGGGCCGGATACTGCAAGCATTCGACATTGAAGGCGACCTGGGCCTGCTCGGAGCCCTGCTCCCTGGCCCCCGTTCGACGTTCTCCCCATACGTCTTCGATGCCAGCGACGAAGTGACCGAGATTCCACTTGACCCGGTGAACCTCAAGACGGCGAAATTCACTCGTTCGCCGTTACCGGCGGGGAAATACAGCATCGTGGTCGATGCTGACAACATCAGCGGCAACAGCGTTTCAGACTCGGTCTCGGTCACGGTTACCGGGCCGTGAACCAGGCGCGCGGACATCCCTGAAAGTGGCGCAGTCACGTCGCGTCAAGCGCTGATATCTGGGAGGGCCCTTCCAGCATTGGGTGCGGCGCCCAGGCGCTCGAAGGCGATCTGGGCCGCCTGAAGCTCCATCTCGGACGCATCGCGCATTGCTGCGTGAGATTAAACTAGCGCATTATCAACCACAGGAGGCATATCAATGTACGCGGTAATTCGACGTTACAAGAACCCGAAGCTGATCGGGGCCCTGGAACAACGACGTGCCGAAGTTGAAGCAGTCATCCGTCCCGTACCCGGATTTGTAGCGTACTACCTCATCAAGTCGGGTGACGGCGGCACGTCCGTCACGGTGTGCGATGACAAAGCAGGAACTGACGCCTCAATCCAGCGGGCGGCGGAGTGGATTCGGAGCAACCTCCCAGACGCCGCTGGCGCCCCGCCCGAGGTCACGGAGGGCAACGTGATCCAGGAATTCACCCGGTAGACCGCCGGGTTCCGCTCAGGTTGGCATTACTACCAGCAACCGCGCAGCAAACAACGGGTATCCCGCGCTAATGGAACAGGCTCGCCATCTCGGCGGGCCTGTTCCATTGCCGCGATCCGGCGCGGCGTCCCGTAAGTCTCGTGGTAGCATGGTTCCCGCTACGACGGCGGTCCCGGCCGCAGCCTGACGTCTCCCAACGTGGATCGAAGACCATGCAATTTGGACTGCTGTATGACTTTCGGAATCCGTCTCGGTGGCGGGTATCGAACGAGCGGCTATACGCGCAGACGATCGAGCAGATGGTGTACG
>DAINCT010000318.1:0-5083 GCA_036732245.1 Chloroflexota bacterium
ATGACGTATCCAGTGGTACCGGTACGATCAGCGGCATCATCCAGGGAGTGCTGACCCCTGGAAATTCGACCGTTATTTTGAGCCAGCCCGTCATCGCGATGCAGTGGGGCACGTTCATCCCGGGCGGGTATACCGTGCCGCGTTCCATAACCATGCCGAATTACCAGTTTCCGCTGGCCGGCTCGGACTGCATCTCACTACACGGCACGATCGCCGAACAGAACTTTCCGACTCAGTTCGTGGTGGCGGACGGAGCAAGCGGCCTGACACAGGCGCCCGGCATTGGCGGTGCCACGGGTACGTGGAGCCTGTCGCATGTCGAGTCCGCGATCTTCTCCCAGCTGTCCCAACAGGTGGATGGGTTCATTGCCGGCGCAAATGCCGCGCTCGCTCCGTCGGGCGCTCCACTCTCGACCGCGGCCTATACCGCCAGCGTGTTGCAGCCACTGAAGAGTCTCCTGGCGGCGATTCATCAGAACCCGGATGTGGCGCGTTGCCTGCTGGAGCGCCTTGACGCGTGGGTAGCATCGACCGTGCCGTCTCTGCGCCTACGCGCTCAAGCGTTGGAAGCGTCGACCGATCTTGCTGCTCTAAGGCAAGCATCCGACCTGTACCGGTTCTCGCAACTCATGCAGTCGGAGTGCGTACTACAGAATGACGGCACGCTCAACGGGATAACCTCGTCAGAGACAAGTGTCCTCGATCGCGCCGTGCAGGCACGCGACTGGCCGACAGCTGCACTCGCTGCGCGGGAGATGATTCTGGCACGTGCTGATGCGGTGGGGCCGGCCCAGCGTTTCACGAGCGACCTGCACGATCTGCTCAAGACGTCACTCGGCCCAGCGGACAGGCTTGATGCCGCTCGGATCGCTTACGCGTTGGGAGACGACGCAGACTCCCACTCGAACGGCTCGGCCGGCGTCCTTGCCGAATCATTCCATTCGATGGCAACCGTTGGAGTCGTCAAGAAGCACAAGAAGCGCAAGCGGGCCCCCAGGCGGACACCGACTCGTACCCCGACCCCAAAGCCCACGAGCACACCAACCCCGACGGCCACTCCCAGGCCGGTCAGCCTGGCCGTAACGCTCGCGTCGGGCGCTGCCCACATCAGCGCGCAATCCGGTGGCGGCGCAGTTCCCACTTTCTCCTGGCAACCGGTGTCTGGAGCAGCCAGGTACGTTGTGCTTCTGTCTGCCGGAGCTTCGGTGCAGCTTCCCTGGTCATGGTCCGGCACTTCGACATCGGTGCAATACGGTGATACTTCGCTCCCGAACGTACCAGGTTCTGAAACGGAAGCGTGGCCAGTCCCCCTTCCGTCTTCGGGCTACACCTGGTCAGTGCTCGCGCTCGACAGTAGTGGCCGAGTTATGGGCGTGGCACTACGCATACCGGCGTGAAGTAGGCTGGGCGACCCGCGGAGAAGCAAGTACAATCGGATGCCCCGCGCTAGACCGTCCACACCTCGACTGCGTTTCCATTGACTCGTACATTGATCGGCGGGAGGGGCGCCAAGGCGGGCGTGTACGCTTCTCCGTGTTCCCCGTAGAGAAAGCGCCCGTGCATGTCAAACTCAGCTCCGTGACATGGACAGACAAAGTGTTGTTCACTTCCGGCAAAATTGACGGCGCAGCCCATGTGGGTGCAGATGCGGGAAACGGCTCGCAACTGCCCCTGATGGTTAATGAGATATCCCTGGACAGGGCCGGCTGAGAAGCTATGCACGGCGCCGTGGGGAAGGTCGGCCACCTGAGCCACCGGAACCCACCGGCCATTATTCCCTACCAGAGGATCGGCCTCATTTGATGTGCCCGCCGTTCCGGTGAGAGTGCGATCGAGCCCCACTCCCGCCGCCAGGCCCGCCGCCATGGCACCAAGGCTCGAAAGAAAGGCGGTGCGGCGAGAAAATTTTCGTCCGCCACCGAACAAGCGACTGTACAATCTCTCTCGAAAGGCGGGATCGACCGTACGCGTTTGCGTGCCGTGCAGAAGCTGCGCCATCCGTATCATGCGCTGCTCCTCCGCCGAGAGACGTGTCACATCCGCTCGCGGCGAGCGGTCATCGACCACCTTGTCGATGGCCCTCTCGAATCGTTCCAGATCGCTCATATGCGATTCCCCGCCAGCTCGACCGCTTTGCTCAGCGCCCGATGCTGGATCACCTTGACATTTCCCGCTGACAGACTCATCGCTTGGGCAGTTTCCTCGATGGTATAGCTTCGGAGGAAGCGGAACTCGAGCACCATACGGTACTTGGGAGGTAATGAATCGAGCACTTCGGTCACCAGCTTCGCATTCTCGGCGGATAGCTCCGGGGCCTGGGTCGCGCCTGGGATCTCGTTGATTCGCGATTCATCCAGTTCGACGATGGTCCCGGTCCGATAATAACGCCTCCAGTGATCGGCCAGAACCGTCCTGGCTACCGTAAAAAGCCACTGTGCCACGCTGGCCTCGGCGCGCGCACTGTCCAGTTGCTTCGTGGCCTTCAGGAAGACCTCAGAGGTCAGGTCCTCTGCATCCTCTCGGTTTCCGAGCCGGCTGTAAAGGAAGTGGTAGACCGAGTCCATATAACGAGCGAATACCTGCTCAAGATCAGGCGGTTCGCGCAGCGTTGACCTCCGGGCGGTATCGTTCAGAGAAACAGCCTCGGGCACTCACGTTCCCATTCACTAGACGAGCCATGTGCAGATTCACCCCTTCATACGCTCGCCTGTTACACGGGATCACTCAGAGTGCCTGTCGTGGCAAATCGTGGACAAAGATAGCGCATGGTCGGAAGCCTCCCGCGAACGACACACTATCCCGCCTGATCCTGCACTAGGGACTCTTCGCAGGACATAGCTCGCCGTTCTCGGGAAGTAGGGAAGTACCAGCTCGGACCGATCTTAAGCTAGGGCCTGCGCCATGCGCTCCAGGCCGGTGCGGATCCGTTCCTCCGAGGTGGCGAATGAAAGCCGGACGTTGCTGTCCCAGGCATCTCCAAAGCCGATACCCGGCGTGATCGCCACGCCCTGCTGCAAGCACTTTTGGCCGAGTTCGGTTCCTGTCAGTCCGGTTCCCGATATGTCGGGGAAGACGTAGAACGCACCATCGGGCGCGAAGCACTGCACGCCCGGCAGTCGATTGAGCCCCTCCACCACGATCTGCCGGCGGCGCGCGAACTCGGCCACCATCTCGGCTATGGGCTCCTGCGGGCCGGTCAGGGCCGCTACTGCGCCGACCTGGGCGAAGGAGGTTGCCGTGGTGACCGAATGCTCCTGGACTTTGAGCATTTCGTTCATGAAGGAGGCCGGTGCGGCGGCGTAGCCCAACCGCCACCCGGTCATGGCATACGCTTTCGAGAATCCGTTGACCGTGACCGTTCGTTCCCTCATTCCCGATAGTCCGGCAGGACTCTGTGGCCGAGAGCCGTATGTAATCCGGTCGTAAATCTCGTCCGAAATCAGGAGTAAATCGTGTCGTCGGCACACGTCGGCTATCTGTTCGAGCTCGTCCATGGTGAACATGTAGCCGGTCGGATTGCCGGGCGAGCTCACTACCATGGCCCGCGTGCGGGACGTCAACGCCGCGTCCAGTCGCTCGCGATCGAGACTGAAGTCGCGCTTGAGGTCGACATGGACTGGAGTCCCGCCTGCTAGCCGCACCATTGCGTCGTACGACACCCAGCTCGGATCCAGGAGGATGACCTCATCCTCGCTCTCCACGGCAGTCAATATGGCCTCCAGCAGGGCCTGCTTGGCGCCCGGAGTCACCACGATCTCGGTGGCCGGGTCGTAGGACACTCCACTGAACTGCTCCAAGGTGGCTGCGATCTCCGCCAGTAGTTCCGGTATACCGCGACTCGGCGTGTAGTGGGTGAATCCATCCCGCAATGCTGCGATCGCGGCGTTTCGGACGTGTTCGGGCGTATCGAAATCGGGCTCACCAGGACCAAAGTCGACGACATCGACCCCGCTGCGCCGGAGCGCCTGGGCCTGTTTAGCGACCGCCAGGGTCGGAGATGGACTCAGCGTGCCTACACGGTCACGCACGAACCGGGGGGTAGTCATAACCATCTGTTCAAATGCTCCTGAATGATAGTTTGAAAAATATCGCGCGAAACATACTGATAACGGTCGCATGTGGATGCTAATCACTTCAACGTCACACAACGGGTAGGTCACGCTCCATTCATTCGCTCGAATCGCTCCCGGAATGCACGCGGGACGGGACGAGGTCGAAGCGTGGTGGAATCCAGGAACGCACAGACATGCCGCGCGGTCGCAGCTACAGCCCCTTCATTCGAGATGACGGCCTGGAGGGTCCACCGCACTCGCCCCACATCCACCATCCAGATGCGTCCCCGAGGTCGGTCGAACAGTCTCAGAGCTCGCTTGTAGGAGATTTCGGTTGAAAGCAGTACCGGCACCAGCCCATCCGACAGTTGTTGATCGAGCGGCGCAAAGGCATCGAGCAGTTCAAGACGGAGGTCCTCGAGCCAGCGTATGTACACCTGATTGCTGACGATACCTGCAAAGTCGATGTCATACGTCTGCACCTTGAATTGCAGTTCAACTGCGTATTCGGAGGGGTCAACCGTCATACCAGGGCCACCGACGGCGGATGCAATCTCGGCCCCGGTCGCCTCGGCGTCCCCGGGCCCCAGTCTCGCTGGACCGATAACGATGGGGACCAGCGCTGCACCGACTGTACGATGAGAACGAGAGTTTTGGTGGATTCCTCCGACGTGAGGCGCTTTGGACGCGGAGTGACACCATGAGCGTCATGCACAGGACGCTCCTTTCAACTCGGCAGTGTGGGAGCAACGGAATCATGATACCGTTCGAATGGTCGCAATCATGACGGAAGCAGCAGCACTCGACATTCTCACCATCGGGGATTTTTTGGTGGACATGGTCGCGCCCGATGCGAGCGACCTGCAGACGGCCACTGTTTTTTACCGAACGGCCGGTGGTGCCCCCGCCAACGTGGCGGTGTCAGCTGCTCGTCTGGGGGTACGCAGCGGATTTATGGGCGCGATCGGCGCTGACGCCTTTGGCGCGTTTCTCCGTGACACGCTGGTTGAGAACGGGGTGAACGACGAAGC
>DAINCT010000319.1:0-5055 GCA_036732245.1 Chloroflexota bacterium
AAAATCTATGTTACCGGGGGAGTCGGGGCGCGTCATGAGGACGAGGCGGTGGGGGACAATTACGAGCTGCCAAATCGGCGAGCATACGCTGAGACCTGTGCGGCGATTGCCGAGGTTATGTGGAATTGGCGCATGCTGCTGGCGAGCGGTGAAGCCCGCTACGCCGACGCGTTGGAAACCGCGCTCTACAACGGTGTCCTGTCGGGCATATCCCTCGACGGTACTGAGTACTTTTACGACAATCCGTTGGCGGACCGCGGCGGCCACCGGCGTCAACCTTGGCACCACGTCTCCTGTTGCCCTCCCAATGTCGCCCGACTGTTGGCGTCGCTTCCCGGCTACGTATATTCAACCTCGGATCGCGCACTCTGGGTCCACTTGTACGCCTCCAACACGGCAGAGATTACTGTGCCCGGCGCCACGAGGGTGACCGTGCGACAGGAGACGCAGTATCCCTGGCAGGGGGACATCAGACTTGAGCTCGACGCGTCTGAATCCGCCTCGTTCGACCTCATGTTGCGCATTCCGGCGTGGTGCGAGTCTGCTACCGCGTACGTGAATGGAGAGAAAGTGGATACTCCCATACCCGGAGGCAGGTACTTCGCGGTCAATCGCCGATGGCGGACGGGCGATGTCATCCGGATTCACCTGACCATGCCTGTCCGGATCATGACAAGCCACCCACACGTCCTGAACGATCAAGGACGAGTCGCTATAACCCGAGGGCCGCTCGTGTACTGCCTCGAACAGGCTGATCACCCCGACGTCGATGTCTGGGACGTGAGGCTGGACGGCAATGCGGCCTGGGAGTCAAACTTCCAACCGAACACGCTGGGCGGGGTGGTAATTCTGCGAACCGAAGGCACTGGCCCCATCGCAAATTTTGATTCGGGACAACTTTACGCTCCCTACGAGCGGTGCCCTCAACCAGCACGCCGCGTATCCATAACGGCGATTCCATACTACAGTTGGGCAAATCGCGAGGCAGGTCCTATGCAGGTCTGGCTCCCAATCACATCATGATCGAAGTGCAATCGTGAAGGTACTTGGGCAATTCCAAATATGGTTCGTAACAGGAAGCCAGCATTTGTACGGCGAGACGGTGCTGCACGAGGTAGAGGAGCACAGCCGACAGATAGCTAAGGCGCTCGACACATCAGGTGCCATGCCGGTACGGGTGGTGTGTAAGCCGGTGCTGACGACTCAAGACTCGATTAACCGACTATGCCTGGAGGCTAACGCTGCTGCAGAGTGCATCGGGATCGTTGCCTGGATGCACACCTTCTCTCCCGCCAAAATGTGGATCGCTGGGCTGAATTCATTGCAGAAACCGTTGCTCCATTTGCATACCCAGTTCAACCGCGACCTTCCGTGGGCGGATATCAACATGGACTTCATGAACCTGAATCAATCTGCCCACGGCGATCGTGAATTCGGCTTCATCGAGACACGGATGCGCCGAAGCCGAAAGACCGTGGTGGGGCACTGGAACGATCCGACTGTGATTGATCGTATTGCCTTCTGGTCTCGCGCCGCGGCCGGGTGGCATGAGGCCCAGGGGCTAAAGGTGGCTCGGTTTGGCGACAACATGCGGAACGTCGCGGTGACCGAAGGCGATAAGGTTGAAGCTCAGATTAGGCTTGGCTTCTCCGTAAACGGGTACGGAGTGAGTGATTTGGTGGAGGCGGTGCAGTCGGTGCCGGATGCCGATGTTAACCGCTTGCTGGAGGAGTACGACGGAACATACGATATTGTTCCCGCTCTCCGGCCGGGTGGTGAGCGCCATGAGTCGCTGCGCGAGGCCGCACGGATCGAGGCCGGCCTCCGCGCCTTCCTTCAAACCGGCGGCTTCAAGGCGTTTACCGACACCTTTGAGGATCTTGATGGCTTACCGCAACTCCCCGGCATCGCCGCGCAGCGTCTGATGGCGGATGGATATGGCTTTGGAGCAGAAGGAGATTGGAAGACGGCTGCCCTGGTCCGAATTCTGAAGGTCATGAGTGCTGGGCTCGACGGTGGCACCTCCTTTATGGAGGACTATACATACCACCTGGCGCCCAGCGGTGAACAGGTACTGGGCGCCCATATGCTTGAGGTGTGTCCCTCCATCTCCGCCGGGAAACCATCCTGTGAGATCCACCCACTGTCGATTGGTGGCAAAGGGGATCCGGTGCGGCTCGTCTTCACGGCTGCACCGGGACCTGCGATCGTCCTGGCCCTGCTAGATCTGGGTGACCGCTTCCGCATGCTAGTCAATACGGTTGAGGCGATCGTGCCAGACTCGCCGCTTCCCGAGCTACCAGTAGCGCGGGCGCTCTGGAAGCCTGAACCGAATCTGATGACAGCGGCGGAAACCTGGCTTCTAGCGGGAGGTCCGCACCACACGGTATACACCGGAGCACTACCCGTTGAGCCATTGGAAGACTTCGCCGAGATCGCGGGAACGGAATTCCTATTGATCGATGGGTCCACGCGAACATCCGAGTTCAAGAAGGAACTCCGCTGGAATCAAGCGTACTACTACCTGGCACGGGGGATATAGATGATTTCGGGGGGTACCAATGATTGCGCACCTTGAACTGCGCGAGCAGGTCTTTCAGGCAAATCGGCGCATCGTCGACGCTGGTCTGGTTCTCCTCACCTTCGGCAACGTCAGCGGAGTCGACCGTTCGGCCGGCTTGATGGCGATCAAGCCGAGCGGCGTACCGTATGAGGACCTCGATCCGGAGTCCATGGTGTTGGTGGATCTCCGTACTGGACTACCCGACGGCTCGTACCGGCCATCATCCGACACCCCTACGCACCTTGTTCTTTACCGACGCTTTCAAGGCGTGGGGGGCATCGTGCACACGCACTCGACGTACGCGACGTCATGGGCTCAGGCGCGGCGACCTATCCCCTGCTTTGGTACAAGCCATGCGGACCACTTCTACGGCCCAGTGCCGGTGACACGTCCGCTCACGATCGACGAAATCGGCGGAGCCTACGAGCGGTGTACCGGTGATGTCATCGTCGAGACGTTCGAACAACGGAGCCTTGATCCGTTGGCAATGCCGGCCGTCCTGGTGGCATCCCACGGGCCTTTTACTTGGGGAACTAGTGCCAGTCATGCTGCTGAAAACGCCATCGCCCTCGAGACCGTGGCCGCCATGGCCCTTCACACCTCGCTCCTCCATCCCCAGGTGAGGCCGATTGAGAATGAACTTCTGGAGCGGCACTATACGCGGAAGCATGGTGCGGCAGCCTACTACGGTCAGCAGAAGTAAATGCGATTCCTGCTACTCAGGGAACTTCATGGGAGCGATGGGCATGTATTCAATAGGAGTTGACTTCGGCACCGAGTCGGGACGAGCCGTTCTAGTAGATTGCACGGACGGGAGCGAACTGGAGACGGCTGTATACCCGTACCGAAACGGCGTGATAGACCAGAATCTGCCGGACCCGGATGCCGATGTACGGCTTGAGCCGAGCTGGGCACTCCAGGACCCCGAGGACTACATTCGGACGTTCCAGGAGACGGTGCCACAACTTCTTGCCACTACCGGTATCGATCCCTCCGATGTGATCGGGATCGGCGTCGACTTCACGTCGTGTACTATGCTCCCAACAACTGCCGACGGCACGCCGCTGTGTCTGCTTGAGGCTTTCCGGCGGCGTCCTCACGCCTGGGTGAAGCTCTGGAAGCATCATGCGGCGCAACCGGAGGCGGACCTGATCAATGAGGTTGCTGCCGCCAGAGGTGAGCCATGGCTCGATCGCTACGGCGGGAAAATATCCTCAGAATGGTTTTTTGCGAAGTCGCTGCAAATATTGAATGAAGATCCAGAGATATACGAGCAGGCTGATCGGCTGATTGAAGCCGCCGACTGGGTTGTCTGGCAGCTCACCGGAGAAGAAACGCGCAACAATTGCACCGCTGGCTATAAGGCGATATGGAGCAAGCGCGACGGGTTTCCCAGTAACGCATACTTCGCAGCCCTTGATGCCCGCTTCGAGCGCGTGGTGGATGAGAAGATGTCGCGCACCGTCGTGCCGATCGGGAGCCGAGCAGGCGGGTTAAGCGAACGCGCCGCGGCGTGGACAGGATTGCGCGCCGGGACACCGGTCGCCGTCGCCAATGTGGATGCGCACGTCTCCGCGCCCGCGGTCCGGGTTACCACGCCAGGAACAATGGTGGTGATCATGGGCACGAGCAACTGCCATATTCTCCTGGGAGACGCGCTGGTCAGCGTCGAAGGGATGTGCGGAGTCGTTGAGGATGGAGTTATTCCCGGATTCTTCGGCTATGAGGCGGGACAGTCGGCCGTGGGAGACATTTTCGGATGGTTCGTGGAAAACTGCGTGCCTCCGACGTACCACGAGGCGGCGTCAAAGCGGGGCGTGGTAGTGCATCAAATCCTTGAGGAAGAAGCTTCACGGCTCCAGCCTGGGCAAAATGGACTGCTCGCTCTCGACTGGTGGAACGGCAACCGTTCAATTCTGGTCGATGTTGGCCTCAGCGGGCTGCTGGTCGGAATGACCCTGGCCACTACGGCTCCGGACATCTATCGCGCCTTGATCGAGACAACGGCCTTCGGCACCCGGGTGATCATCGATGCCTTCGAAACTGCTGGACTTAAGGTCGCCGACATCGTGGTCTGTGGTGGTCTGCCCCAGCGCAACAAGCTGCTGATGCAGATCTATGCAGATGTCACTGGTCGCGAACTCACAGTTGCCACTTCGACGCAGGCGCCGGCACTCGGATCAGCTGTGTTCGGGGCAGTTGCTGCCGGGGCCCAATTCGGTGGCTATGACTCGATTGTCGATGCTTCCCAACGCATGGTGCGCTCGGGACAGGAGCGGTATCTGCCTATAGCCCGCCATCATGCCGTGTACGACGATCTGTACCATCAGTATCTCCGTCTCCATGACTACTTTGGTCGCGGATCGAGTGACGTCATGAGGCGGCTCAAAGAGATTCAGTTCCGCACACATACGGGATGACGTCAAGGGTGGCACGGCGCGCGAGCGTCGTGGTAGTAAGTCGGCCGAGAATGATATTGAAGTGATGTCTGG
>DAINCT010000320.1:0-5051 GCA_036732245.1 Chloroflexota bacterium
GCATCGACCTGGTGCTTCCCGGCGCTCAGTTCGTGGCGTTGCCGCTGATCGCGATCGGTATCTGGCTGATGGTCGTGAAGGGCAATTACAGCAGCATCGAACGTGTATTTCTCGCGATGACGCTGGTGTTTTTCGCGTACCCGATCTCAGCCATCCTGGCTCATCCGAACTGGGGAGAGGCGGCACGTCACACCGTCGTCCCGTCATTTCATTTCAACCAGACCTACCTCCTGCTGTTTGTGGCCACCGTGGGCACCAGCATCACGCCGTACATGCAGGTGTACGTGCAATCCACGGTAGCGGACAAAGGGATCACCGCCCGCGACTACCGAGCCGAGCGGATTGAGGTGTACGCCGGTTCGTTGTTCGCTAATATGATCGCGGTCTTCATTGTCATTGCAACGGCGGCCACGCTTTTTCCACACCACCAGGCCGTGCAAACGGCTCAGGACGCGGCACGGGCTCTGGGTCCAATCGCCGGAAGCTACGCAAAATATTTGTTCGCAATCGGCTTGTTCGGCGCGTCGATGCTGGCGGCCGCGGTGCTTCCGCTGGCCACGGCATATTCAATCGCCGAAGCGATGGGGGTGGAAAAAGGAGTCAATCGAGGATTCCGAGAAGCGCCGGTCTTCATGGGTCTCTTCACCGGCCTGATCGTGCTGGGCGTGCTGGTCGCACTGATTCCCGGCCTACCGGTAATTCAGGTCCTCGTGGCAGTTCAGGCCGTGGATTGTGTGCTTTTGCCGGTCGTGCTGTTTGCGATCCTACGGCTGATCAACAAGCCACGCCTGATGGGCGACATGGCAAACGGGCCGGTGTACAACGCAATCGCCCGAGTGACAGCGGTCGTGGTTACCGTCCTCTCACTCGTGTTATTGGGAACGACTGTGCTCCAGCTGTTCGGAGTGAACGTCGGTTAGCCCCCGCGTCGTGTGATTCCTCGTGGGCGACCTCGGCTGTGCACCCCGAACCTGGTCAGGCACGTATGCCACGATGGACAGGGTGCGCGAGGTCGCTCACAAGGAGCGACGCTACACGTTCGTACCCGGTCGGGGTTGGTGTAAGGTCAACATCGTTCGGATCCGAAGGATTACACCGCCGGTTCGAGGCGACTTTCGTCCAAAGTGGCCTCCAATGCAGCGATGAGTGCATCGATATCACGCTCGTGCACCCAGCCCATATGACCGATACGGAATATCGACCCCTTTAGCCAGTCCTGACCGTTCGCGACGACAACTCGACGCTGTCGTAGCGCTTTGATCAAAGTCGACGTGTCGATTCCTTCAGGCGTGCGCACCGCGGTGACCGTGTTGGAGGCTGCCGTGGGTTCTGCAAACAATTCCAGTCCAAGCGCCTGTAAGCCGGTTCGCACCCGCTCGCCGATCGCCGCGTGGCGAGTATAGATATTTTCCGGACCTTCTTCATTCATGAGGCGAAGTGCCTCTTGCATAGCATGAACCACGCCGACGGCGGGCGTGAACGGCATGGTACGTTTTTCACCGTTCTTGCGCGCCTTGGTGAAATCCCAGTAAAAGCGTGGCATTTGCGCCTCGGCGTGCGCAGCCCAACCGCGCTCGCTCACACCAACCATGGCCATGCCGGGCGGCGACATCCACGCCTTTTGAGACCCCGAAATCGCCACATCAACATCCCACTCGTCCATCCGGAACGGAATCGCGCCGATCGAACTCACCCCGTCCACGAGCACGACCGGCTGTGGGCCGGTGGCTTCGCGTCGAATGGCAGCCACCAATCGGGCGATGTCGTTCGTCACACCGGTCGAGGTCTCGTTATGAGTCAGGATGACCGCCTTGATCGCGGGGTTGTCGCGCACCGCTTCCGCCACGGTTTCGGCGGAAATTGCCTTTCCCCACTCACCCTGGACGCGAGTGACCTCGGCGCCAAATGCCTCGGCGATGGCACCAAACCGCTCGCCAAACACGCCGGCGGTGACCGACAGGACCTCGTCTCCCGGAGATAGCATATTCACGATGGCGGCTTCCTGCGCTCCGGTTCCCGATCCCGTGAGAAGTAACGGCTCGGACTGAATCCCAAAGAAAGGTTGCAGGCGCTCCAGCACTTCGGCCACCGTAGCGGCGAACTCCGGACCGCGGTGATTAACCATGGGCCGGGCGCCGGACAGCGCAACTTGTTCGGGTACGGGCGTGGGGCCGGGGACTCGAAGGTTGATATCGTCGTACGCCACGATTAGGCCTTTCGTAAGACTGATGGATTGACAGGATAAGAAACGGGTCGCCCCGCAAAGAAGTCAAGGATTTGTTCCGCAATATCTGTCGACACCTGCGCCTGCGCCTCGCGCGTGGAGGCTGCCACGTGGGGCGTCAGAATTGTATTCGGCGCATTTAACAGCGGCGACCCATCGGGCGGTTCAGTTTCGAATACGTCGACAGCCGCACCGGCCAGGTGCTCGGAGCTCAGCGCCGCGGCCAGGGCTTCAGGGTCCACCAGACCTCCGCGAGCGCAGTTCACCAGATAGGAACCGGTTTTCATCTCTGCCAGTTGCTCCGCCCCGATCAAATGTTTGGTTTCAGCCACGAGCGGGACATGCACGGTGACAAAGTCCGAGGTCGTCAACAGCTCGGTGAACCCAACGCGATGCCAGCCTGAGGCCTGCCACGCCTCATCCGTCAGATAGGGATCGTAGACCACTACATCCATGCCAAGTGCGACACCGAGCGAAGCTACCTGTCCCCCGACCTTACCGGCTCCCAGCACACCGAGACGCTTGCCACCGACCTGCACCCCCTCGTACCCGGTTTTCCAGGTTCCGTCGCGCACCGCGGAATCGGCCGCGGGAATGCGACGCGCCAGCGCAAAAATCAAAGCGATGGTGTGCTCCGCGGTCGATCGGACATTACCCAGCGGCGCGTTCACGACCAGGATGCCCCGGTCAGTTGCTGCATCGACATCGATATTGTCCACGCCGATGCCGGCGCGTCCCACAATTTGCAGATGGTCGCCTTGCGCCAGAATGTCGGCAGTGACTCTCGTGCGACTTCGCACGATGAGGGCGTCAGAGTTTGGCAGACCACGCGCGAGTTGCGTGGCATCAGCCGCCACGGTCACGTCGGCATGGGTCCGCAGTAGATCGATGCCGTTGGCCGAAAGTGGATCGGCGATCAGGATGCGCGGCGTTTCGAGCACGCTCATAGCGCCTGCGTCCCCAGATTTACCCGATGTTCGCCGAGATGCTCGACGTCATTGATTTGTCGTACGCTTCCGACTAAATTCGGTCCAATTAGCGTCGTGATGCCCGCGTTCTCGAGCGTGACCGCCGAAAATCCTTCTACCGGACGCTCCGTCGCGGCGGCGATGACGAGTCGGGCGACAGTGTCGTGGGTCACCACGACGTACGTCCCGCCATCGTCCTTCGCCAGCAGTTCAGCCACCGGCTCGACCGAGCGGTCGTGAACTTCGTGCAGACACTCACCGCCCGGGAACTTCACGTCGTGCGGACGCTCGTTCCAGGTCCCGTACATCTCCGGAAACTGGGCCTCCGCCTGGTCCTTCGACAGACCCTCCCACGACCCATGCGCGATCTCGGTGAGACGTTCATCGAGCTGAGGCGTGAGGTGGTGATAGCGAGCGATGGCCTGCGCCAGCATGCGAGCGCGGCGCAGTGGACTACAGACGATACCGGTCAAATGCTCGCCACTCAGGCGAGCGGCCACGAGTTCTGCTTGATTGCGTCCGAGCGGACTCAACGTGATGTCACGCTGTCCCTGGTAGATTCCTTTTCGGTTCCAGGCGCTTTCCGGGTGGCGTATGAGCAGGACTGTCGTCGGCATGCAGGTACACTCCCTGAAGGACGTAGCAACCAGACCGCGGGAAGACGAGAGAAACCTCCCCGCCCGGGCTTTTGTCCCCATGGTGTAGCCGCTCGACGGCCCGCACCGCTCGGTCCAGGCTGCGGAAGCGTAGCTTCGCACGGAACCCTAGGTGCGCTTTCGCTCGACAGGTCGGCCAGTCTCGCGATCTCGTGCTCGGCCTGTCTTTAATGGTCCAAGTATAAGGTGCGCGTTTCCGGAATCGCAACTAATTAATTGGTGCCAGGGCGCGCTTCTATTGTCCACCGGCCAGGGCGGTGCGAACCGCTTGATCGAAGGGCGTGAGAGGAATGGGCAAGACGCGCCGGGCGGAATCGTCCCGTACGACGACTTCGTTCCGCAATCCTTCAATCAAGGCGTGCGCCACGGACGCGGGAACGGGCGTCACCAGGTCGACCCAGTAGGCCGATAAGGTGGGCGTGAGGACCGGCACTTTGAGGATTACATGCCGGCGTCCGAGGATCGCTCCCATGCGATTCATCATCTCCATGTAGGTCATTACGTCGGAGCCTCCGATCTCGAATGACGCGTTCAACGCCTCGGAGGTTCCCAGGGCAGACACGAGGTAACCCAGTACATCGACAACTGCGATCGGCTGCGTGCGCGTGTCGACCCACCGTGGGCAGACCATGAGCGGTAGCCGTTGCACCAATGAGCGCAACATGATGAAGGAAGCGCTCTCGCGGCCGATGATCATGCCTGCCCGCAACACGGTAACCGGTGCTTTGCCTGCCATCAGGATTTGCCCCACTTCGTACCGACTGCGTAAGTGAGGTGACAGGTCGTCCGCGGGATCTCCGAGACCACCGAGATAAATGACTTGCTCAAGCCCTCTACTTTCACTCGCGAAATTCTGGGCTCCGTATCGATCGTATTCGGCAAACGAGCGGCCTCCCCGACCGCTCATCGAATGCACCAGGTAGTAGGCCGCCTGGACTCCTCGCAGGGCACTGCGCAGTGAGTCTCGATCCATTACGTCACCGTGCACTACCTCAACTCCCTGCCGACTGAGATCCGCCAGTCGCTCTGGATTCCGAGATAGTGCGCGCACGCGTATGCCACGAGCAAGCAGATTCGGGACCAACTGTCCACCAACATAGCCGGAGGCGCCGGCAACCAGAACTATGCCATCCACGCGATGCCTCCTACGCCGAGTGCACGAGTCTACCGGCCACGATGGTACTCGTTACGCGTCCGATCAAG
>DAINCT010000321.1:0-5048 GCA_036732245.1 Chloroflexota bacterium
CAGGGTATGTACTGCTTGGGCACGGCGCCGCCCACGATCTTGTTGACGAATTCGTAGTTTCCATCGGCGTTCGGCGCGAACTCGACCCAGACATCGCCAAATTGGCCGCGTCCGCCGGTTTGTTTCTTGTGGCGCCCCTCGGCTTTGGCCGGCACTGTGATGGTCTCCCGGTACGGCACCTTGGGGTCACCGAGTTCGATATCGACTCCGAACTTTCGTTTGAGCCGCTCCACGGTTATCTGCAAGTGCGATTCGCCGATGCCGGAGAGAATCGTCTCGCCGGACTCAGCATCCCGTTGCACGTGCAGCGTGGGGTCCTCCTCGACGATGCGATTCAGCGCCTGGCCGAGCTTATCCAGGTCGGCCTTGGTTTTGGCTATCACCGATGCGGAAAACGCCGGCTCGGGGAACACGATGCCCTCGAGCGTAACCGGTTTCTCCTTGGTCGTCAGGGTGTCGCCGGTGTGCGTGTCGTGTAACTTGGCCACTGCGCCGATGTCGCCGGCGCCGATCTGTGCCATGTTCTCCTGTTGTTTACCGCGTACGACCAGCACCGGCCCGATGTGTTCGTCATGTCCGCGAGTGACATTGAAGACGTGCGAGTCGTTGCGCAGGGCTCCGCTGAAGACCCGGAAGTACGTCAACTTTCCCACATAGGGGTCGGCGATGGTCTTGAAGACGAGTGCGGACAGGTTTCCGTTCGCTCCCGTGGTGGTTTCGGCCGCGCTCGGAACGTATTCGATCAAGGCATCCAGCAGTTCTGATACACCCATGTTGGCGGTGGCGGATCCGCAACCGACCGGAATGATCTCGCCGCGGGCAGTCGCCTCATGCAGGGCGTGAATCAGTTCGTCGTCCGTCACAGCCTCTTCGTCGAGGTATTTGCCCATGAGCACATCATCGGTCTCGCAGATGGCCTCGACGAGTTGCTGGCGATACTGTTCAACCTGCCCGCTCAAACCGTCTGGTACGGCGATTTCGGTCGACGTGCCGTCGGCATACGAGTGGGCCCTGTTGCGCAGGATATCCACAATGCCGGAAAAGGACTGTTCTCGACCAATCGGAATTTCGACCGGTACGACGCGCAGGCCGAAGCGCTCGCGGAGCTGATCGACCACGTTCTCATAGTTGGCGTTTTCCCGCTCCATCTTGTTGACGAAGACGATCTTGGCCAGGTTGCGCTCGTCGGCGTACTGCCACGTCAATTCGGTGCCGACCTGGAGTCCGTCCACGGCGGACACGACGAGAAGCACCGCATCGGCCACGCGTAATCCTTCACGCACCTCGCCGACGAAGTCGGCATACCCGGGCGTATCGATCAGGTTGATCTTGTGACCTTTCCACTCAACCGGGGCCAGCGTCGCATTGATCGAAATATGGTGCTTCACCTCATCGGGATCCCAGTCGGAGACCGTGTTGCCCTCTTCTACCTTTCCCAGTCGTGTAATACAGCCGCCGTTGAACAGCATCGCTTCGATCAAGGATGTCTTTCCGGTGCCCTGATGCGAAGCGACGGCAACATTACGAATGCGGTCCGCAGAATAGTCTTTCATGAAAACCTCACCCTCCATCAGTGTCTCGTCCGGCGTTTGATCGGCCGCCGTCACCCACAGTGCCCGGATTATGTCCCTGAGGCCGCTGGAGCGCTGAACGCACACGTTGTCAGGTCAGTGGTCTCAGGGTGCCCGCGAAGCTGCTGCCGCCTCCGTAATGCAGGCGCGCCCGGCAGCGCGCTGCAGGTCGTGAATCAGGTCATCGGGCGCTTCCAGTCCCACCGAGAGCCGGAGCAGGCTGTCTCCGATGCCGGCACGCTCACGGTCCGGCGGAGACAAGGTCCGATGCGACGACAATTTGGGATAGAGGATCAAGCTCATGGAGTCGCCCAGGCTCGTCGCCGTTGTAATAATTTCGAGAGCATCCATGAACCGCAGGGTTTCGGGCTCGTCGGCACGCAGGTCGAAAGCGATCATGCCCCCGTACCGGCCGCCGAACCAGCGAGTAGCATGATCTTTCTCGTCTCCGTGACGCAGGCCCGGGTAGTAAACGCGTTCGATCCAGTGCTGATTTTGCAGCCAATTTGCCACGGACGCGGCGGACGCGCATTGTCGCTCCATGCGGAGAGGTAGCGTCTTCACACCTCGTATGGTCAGCCATGCCTCGAAAGGACTGAGCACACTGCCGATCACGGTTCGGATCTCCTGAATCCGTTTGGCGAAAGACCGGTTGGCAGCAACGTAGCCGGCCGTCACGTCGCCGTGTCCGGCGACGTACTTCGTGGCGCTGTGAACCACCAAATCCACGCCGATGTCCACCGGCCGGAAGAGATACGGGGACGCAAATGTGTTGTCTACGATCACTAACGCCCGGTGGCGGTGAGCGATGCGAACCAGCTCGCCAACATCCGGGACGCGTAGTAACGGATTTGAAATCGATTCGAAGCAAAGGATCCGGGCTCCCGTGCGCTCGAGCGCACTCTCGACTTCGTGCACGTTGAGGATATCAACGGACGAATGCTCGATTCCGAACTGCTGCAAGTGCATCATGAGACTGCGCGTGACACCGTAGAGGTCGGACGCCACCAGCACCGAGTCGCCAGTTTCGAGACCTGCGCTTAGCATGGCTGCGTGCATGGCAGCCATGCCGGAACCGAAGGCCACCACCGACTCAGTACCCTCCAGCGAAGCCAGTACCCGCTCCAGCGCGGCTACCGTGGGATTGGAATTGCGGGAGTAGGCGTAGCCTTCACCACCGGAGGCCAGTGCCGCGTGCACGGCGTCAACCGAGTCGTACGTGAAGGTGCTGGAGGCGGCGATCGGGCCCACCGTCGAGACAGTGTCTCCAATCGCCATTTTGCCGCCTGCCTGAGCGGCCCGAGTTTCGAAGGTCAGGGAAGTGTCGTCCACTCGTTGTCCTTCCCAGGATTCGTCATTGCCTTAGAGTACAACAGCCGACACCGAGACGCAGTGCTGATTATGTAAAGGATCAGGCTTCTGACCGCTGCACGCGCCGATGCGGGAAGGAACCGAACCAGCAGGAACCTCGGAGCAAAGTGACCGCTGTTATAATCCGCCGGTGGCGCTGACCGCCCATCCGCGCAAGGAGAGGGACGATGCCTGTAACCGCGATAGTCGGCGCTCAGTGGGGCGACGAGGGCAAGGGAAAAATAACCGACCTCATGGCTCAGGATGCCGACCTCGTGATGCGCTTCGGCGGAGGCAGCAACGCCGGGCACACGGTCATCAACTCCTTCGGAGAATTCAAACTTCATCTCACGCCGTGCGGCATATTCAACCCGAAGGCGATCAGTCTGGTGGGGACCGGAACCGTGGTTGACCCGGATTGCCTGCGGTCGGAGCTGGAATCTCTATGGGCGGCCGGTGTACCGACCGACGGACTTCGCATCTCCAGCCGAGCGCATTTGATCTTCCCCTACCACCTGTTGCTCGACCGGTTAAACGAGGAGAGTCGGGGCCGCAAGGCGATCGGCACGACGCGGCGAGGCGTGGGGCCGGCCTATATCGACAAGGCGGATCGGATCGGCATCCAGGTCGGGGATCTCCTGTCTCCGGACGTTATGTCGCGTAAACTCGAGTCCGTGCTAGCCCAAAAAAATCGAGTGCTGAGCGAAATCTACGGGCATCCGCCGTTGGACCTGGCAGATCTGGTGGACAGGGCCGCTTCGTGGCGCCAGATGTTGGGAGATATGATCGTGGATCATGTCCCGGTCGTGGCCGCGGCGCTGGCAAGCGATCAACGCATTCTTCTCGAGGGTCAGTTGGGAGCGCTCCGCGACCTCGACTGGGGAACGTATCCGTACGTCACGTCGTCGACCACGATTGCCGGCGGCGGCGGCGTGGGAGGTGGGATACCTCCCCGGTACATCCGAGATGTGCTCGGGGTGGTCAAGGCGTACACGACCGCCGTGGGTGAGGGCCCCCTACCCACGGAATTGTTCGATGCAACCGGCGATGTGCTGCGAACGCGGGGTGAGGAGTACGGCGCCACCACGGGCCGTGCGCGCCGGGTCGGATGGTTCGATGCGGTTGCTACTCGGTTTGCCCATCAATTGAACGGTTTCACGGGAATTGCCGTCACGAAGCTCGATGTGCTGGACGGCATGCCGTCGCTGCGCATCTGCACGGCCTACCGGGCGGACGACGAAACGTATGCGACCGTTCCGCTTACCTCGATCCTGGAACGTGCCGAGCCCGTCTACGAGGAAATGCCCGGCTGGGACGAGTCGACGGAGGGCGCCACCTCGTGGGACGATCTGCCCGAGCAGGCACGGGCGTATTTGCGTCGAATCGAAGAATTGGTGGGCGCGCCGGTCGAGTTCGTTTCCGTCGGCCCGGACCGTGATCAAACCATCGTGCATTCCAGGGCGGCGTAACCGACCGCTCCTCGCGCGCCACACGGTAATTGCCTGGAACCAGGTACCGTGGTAGAACGTGACGTGCGGTGGGAAGTAGTGATGGACGACATGTGGACAGCGCTCGGGCTCCGGTCAGGAGCATGCGTGGCGTTTATCGGAGCCGGCGGGAAGACGATGTCCATCCTCGCCTTGACCAACGAAGCGACGGCCCGAGGGCTAAGCGTGGTGGTGACGACCACGACGAAGATCTGGCCGCCGGAAGGAATGACGCTCGTGCTGCAAGTAGACGAACCGGAGTTTGCCGACCGCGTGGCCTTCGAACTAAACAGTAAACCTTGCGTTGCCGTGGGAAGTAGGATCGCCCCCGGTGGAAAGCTCGTCGGGCTGAAGCCTGACGAAGTCTGTGTCCTGAAGAACGGCGCCGTCGCGGACGTGGTGCTGTGCGAGGCGGACGGAGCCGCGGGCCGTTCGCTCAAGGTGCACGGACCTGGGGAGCCGGTAGTCCCTCCCTGCGCCACGGCAGTGGCAGTGGTCGGGGGCCTGGATGCGATCGGCGAATTGCCCGGGCCGGGCGTCATTCATCGTTACGATCGTTTTCTTGACGATGGTGAGGCGGATGCAACGGCATCCATCGACGCCTCCACATTCGCGCGCATTTTGATCCAGGCCGCAGGGA
>DAINCT010000322.1:0-5037 GCA_036732245.1 Chloroflexota bacterium
TCGAAAAACACGATGTGGATCCAGGATTCCCCTGCTACTTTCGCGGCCATGACAAAGTCCTTGTTGCGCAAGGTGAGCACCTGGGACCGTTTGACCCGAGCACCCCACGCCCAGCCGGTCAGCGTCAGCACGCCCACCAAAACCAGCGGCCCTTTTACGTTAAATGCGGCGGCGTAACTGGCCACGACGATCATGATCGGGATGAACGGCAGGGTGAGGAACACGTTGGTGACGATAGAAAGTGTGTCATCCACCCAACCGCCGAGGTACCCCGCGGTGAGTCCCACGATCACGGCGAGCAGCGTCGTCAAGAAGCCGGTCGCGAAACCTACCTCGAGAGATCCCCTGGTGCCGACCAACACCTGCGAAAAAATGTCTTGTCCGAGCTGGGTCGTGCCCAACAAGTGCGCGGAACTCGGATGCTCCTGAGATCCTCCGACCCCAAATTGCGTTGGGTTATAAGGGGCGACGAAGGGGCCAATGATGGCGACAATGATAAACACCAGAATAATAAAGAGTCCGACCCCGGCTTTTCGGTTCTCGCGTAGAAACTCCCACGCGGTGTGCCATCGGCCGCTCCATCCGTCCGGCGCGGCCCCGCCAACCGCCGCAGTGCTGTCTGCGGCGTCCTCCGCCCCGACTTCGGCGGTGGATTCTGGGCTAATCATTGCTATGCCTCCTGGCGCGCTCGAGGATCGAGCCGGACGTATATCAGATCAGTCACGAGGTTAGCGATGAGCACGGCCACGACGATCACCAGCAGTAGGCCCTGCAATAACGGATAATCCTGGTTGTTGGCCGCGTTTACCATGTCGTAGCCGACGCCCGGATACGAGAAAACGGTCTCGACCAATACCTGTCCACCAACCACGAAGGCCAGGCTGAGCGAGAAGCTCGTGATCTGAGGCAAGATCGCATTGCGGGCGGCGTAGGTGTACATGATGCGCCGATCGCTCAGCCCCTTGGTCTCGGCCAGCGTGATGTAGTCCTCGCCGAGCGTCGAAACCATGTTGTTGCGCATGCCCAGGGCCCAACTACCGATGGTAGTAATCACCAGTACAAAAGCAGGGAGACAGACGTGATACAACAGCGAGCCAATGAAGCCCAGGCTGAGCTTCGGGGTCAGGCTCGTGTCGTAGGCATGTCCAAGCGGGAACCAGCCGAGCTTCAGTGATAGGACGTAAATAAGCGCCAGACCCAACCAGAAGCCGGGGAAAGAGACCAGGAAGAGCAGGGTGGGCGGCAGTATGCTGTCGAACTTGGAGCCGCGCTTCCAGGCGGCCGTGATTCCGAGGGTGGTTCCGATCGCAAAACTGATGATGACGGCGATGCCGATAAGCAAGAGGGTCCAGGGGAAGTCCTGCCCGATGACGGTGGTGACCGGTACGGGATAGTGCGAGAAGGAGAGCCCGAGATTGCCGTGGAAGATGTTCCAGAGGTAGGTGACGTACTGGTGTGGCAGGTTGTCGTTGGTAAACCCAAACGTCGCTCGCATGGCCTTGAGCTGATCCGCCGACATCTTGCCCTGAGCCTGGGCAAACATGGTGCTGGCAGGATCACCCGGCATGAGACGCGGCACCATGAAGTTGAGGGTGACGGCGATCCAGAGGGCTACCAAGTAAAAAGCGAACTTCCGAGTTACATATCTCATATGCTGCCCAGTCTCCGATCGAACCTGACGAGCGCGTCGCTCCCGCGGTGACTAAGGTGGGGAATGGGGGCGGGGAAGAGATCCCCGCCCCGGCCGCGGCCGCTATCGGCTACTTGAGATGGACGTGCAGGATGACGTCCTCGTTAAAAGGATTCTGATATGGAGCGCCGAAGTCGTAGGGATTCGATTTTGATGGCCAACCGGTAAAGTGTTTGGTGCTGTAGTCGTCCCAGTACGCTCCCGTGAAGGCGGGGACCATCGGGACGTCTGCCGCCACGATCGCTTCGGCCTGCTTCATGAGGGACACCTGCTGGGATGGGCTGGTGGTGCGCGTGTAGGACGCGAGCAACGAGTCCAACTTGGTGTTCTTGTATCGCACGAAGTTGGATGGTGCGGGCGAACCGATCGGGGCTCCGAGCGTGCTGGTGAAGAAGTCGCGGAAGAGGTAGAACGGAGACGGACCGTTGGGGGTGCCGCAGAACGACATGTCGTACTTTCCATTCTGCAAGTCCGCAAAGTATGCGCCGTACTGGAGTGCCTGCACCGTGACGTCGAAGCCGGCCGCTTTCAATTCGCTCTGCATGAGCTGAGCGCCGGTCTGCCAATCGGAGAATCCGCTGACCACGTTCAGTTTTAGGGGGGCGGAGTAGTTGACTTTTCCAGCTTTTGCCAACTCGGCCTTCGCCTTGGTGATGTCAGCCGTCATCGGGAACGAGTTGATCGCGCTGGTATTGCCCCATGTCTTCACGAATTGGGGTTGAACGAAGGCTTGATTGGCGGGGGGCGCGTAATTATTTTCGGCAATTTTGGAGATCGTCTGTCGATCAAGCGCGTAGCTTACGGCCCGACGAACGTGGACGTTGTTGAACGGGGCTTGAGCGTTGTTCAGACAGAGACCAACCATGCCACCCACGCCCGCATACCAGAACTTGTTATCCGGGCTCTTGCTGGCGTACACGCTCTGGGCGTTCTGGATGAGCACGCCGGCCCAATCGATGTCACCCTTCACGATGGCAAGTTGGGCAGGGTCATTCCCGGTAAAGGCGGGGAAGCGCAAGGACGAGACGTAGGGCTTGCCCTTCTGCCAGAAGTACTGGTTCTTGACGAAGGTGTACGTCTGCGGTGTGAAGTTCCCCAGCTTGAACGGTCCAGTACCGACCGGATTGGGGTTCGTGAACTTGGTGGGATCGCCGGCTTTCGCAAACACGTGCTGTGGAACCTGGTACAACGTCTGCCCGAGGTAGTACAGCATCGAGGTGTTAACGCTCTTGAAATTGATGACGACCGTGGTCGTATTGGGCGTCGTGATGTTTGAAATCACCGTCCAGCAGCCACCGCACGCAATGGCTGGATTCTTGGCAAGCGTGATTGAGAACTTTACGTCGGCCGAGGTGAACGGTTTGCCGTCGTTCCACTTCACACCAGGCCTGAGCGAAAAGGTGAGCGTCCGATTGCCGTTACTCCACTTGTAGCTCTGGGCAAGCCACGGTGTTATCTTGCCCGTCAGCTGGTTGAACAGGAGAAGCGGCTCGTAGATGAAAGCTGTGGTCCCATCCGCGGGGTTCCCGGTAAGGGGGTTGAAGTTCCGGGTGAATGAACCGTGCGGTCCGTAGGTGATGTTTACGGTACCGCCGGTCTTGATGCTCGCGTGACTGCCCATCGCCGTAGCACGCGCCGCGTTGCCCGGCAGAGCAGCAGCGGCACACAGCACCGCCAGCAACCCAATGCCGGTGAGAAGACCACGTCCGATCGAATTGCGCATGATGCGTTTCCTCCTGAGTTCTGTGTTTTGCGTCCCAGCCGGCCGGGGGCCGATGCGACAAATCCTCACCGGGTGAACGACCTGGGACCTGCCCACGGCGCCACCATATCGAACTCTCGTGTCTCGCTCAGTTCCTCCTCCTCCACGTCCGGTCACCTTGATCGTTTCAATTTCCGGTAAGGTTACCGTTTTGTCTCGCTAATGCAACCACTCCAAACGCATCCCCCGGGCCCACTCACCAGCCGAACGAGCTAGAACTTCAGAAGATTGGCTGAGTACCGGTAGTATGGGGCGTGATATTTCCGGTAATTGACTGGGTATGTAGGAATTGATATGAGCAAGAAGCGTGCCATCGAGCCGGCTGTATTGAGATCGACTATTCACGACGTCGCCGCGCGGGCAGGTGTCTCCGTGACGACGGTGTCTCGCGTGCTGAACGGGCGGCCCGATGTGTCGGAGGCGACACGGGCCTCCGTCCTGAAGCAGGTCGAACAAACCGGTTACGAAAGCAACCGCAGCGCCCGCAGTCTGGTGATTGGAAGCAGCGGCTTGATTGGTGTCACGGTTCCGGCGGTGCAGGCCGAGTATTACGGTCAACTGGTGGCAGGTGTCGCCGAAGCGCTCTACGAGCACGATCTGCGCGTCGTGCTGTGCCCGACGCGAGACGAGCACGATCGCGAAATATCGCTACTGGCGAGACTGATGCTCGGGACGACCGATGGTGCGATTTTGATTCATCCTGCCGAAACGAGCGAAGAGTTACTTCATGTTCGGCACCATGAGTATCCGCTGGTGGTCATCGATCCGCCGCTGCCGATCGATCGCAGCATCCCGGTGGTAGGGTCGGCCCACTGGTCAGGCGGGAGAGTCGCTACCGAGCATCTACTGGGACTTGGCCACCGGCGCATCGGAGTTATTACCGGCCCAGCGCGATGCATCGCGAGCAAGGACCGTCTCGCCGGCTATCGATCGGCCTTGCTGGAAGCGGGCATCGAGCCGGATGTGGATCTGTGGCAGGAAGCGGATTTCACGGTGGAGGAAGGCCAGGTGGCAGCAGAGCGCTTGCTTGGCCTGCAGCCACGGCCGAGCGCCATCTTCGCCCTCAACGACAACATGGCGGTGGGTGTGTTGCATGCCGCGAAGCGACGGGGTATCGTGGTGCCGGACGAGCTATCGGTGGTGGGCGTGGACGATGCCGGTCTGGCCGCAACCGTGGTACCTCGCCTCACGACCATTCGCCAACCGCTGCAGGAAATGGGTCGCGTCGCGGTGAGCCTGTTGTGGCGCATTCTGCAGGAACGCCAGATCGAGGCGGCGCCGGTGCTGCTGTCGACCGAGTTGATCGTACGAGAGTCGACTGCGCTAGTATCGACCTCTCCGTAGGCGTACGACGGCGTTATGTCCGCGTTCCCGCCGTTCAGAAACGGATGTGAGTAATCTGGATTGACTGAGTGGAGCTTCGGAAATCGGTCGCAGCACCTCCGAGAAGCAAAGACGGGTGATAGGGATCGGAGTACTTCTGCAAGCCTGGCGACTATGCCCTATGACTCCTCGCCTCTAAGCAATTGCCCTGTTGCATCGCTTTTCCATTCAGGTAATGGCCCATCGCTGAGCAGTCCTGCCG
>DAINCT010000323.1:0-5018 GCA_036732245.1 Chloroflexota bacterium
ATTCCCATTGACATACGTGCAAGCCGTCGTAGCTCGGCGCTCCGTCGCCGAGGCGCCCATGGGCGTCTCTGTCTCGACTCCCTCTATGTACATCCGGCGTGGTGCCGCCCTGCGGCATGAATGACTCCGTCGCCGAGGTGTCCGTGGATGTCTCCGTCTCGACTCCCTCTAGTTGCATCCGGCCTGGCGCCGAGCCGCGGCACGGAGAACCCATCGGCAACGGATGGCGAGCCTCATGACTCAGGAAACCGAACATGCATCCGCCACATACCTTCGCACACCTCGATTCACCCGGCCGGCGCCGGTCGCAGTCCGATATCGATTTGCTCGGCTTCGCCCGAAGTATCGCCGGGCAACGGTGGCAGATCGTCCAGCGAAACAAATCCGAAGTACTCGAGAAACGCGAAAGTCGTTCCGAATTCGGTGGGCCGTCCCAGTGTTTCTCTACTGCCCCGTTCCTCGATCAAGCCACGGGCGACGAGCGTATGCACCGCTCGATCGCTGTTTACGCCGCGAATCGCCTCGATTTCCGGCCGGGTTACCGGTTGCCGGTATGCCACGATCGTCAGCGTTTCAAGCGCGGATCGACTCAACGCCGGCGGCTTTGAGGTTCCAAGGTAGCGATGAATGACTTCGATGTTTTCCGGCGCGGTGACAAGTTGGGCGCTGCCATCGTGCAGCTGCACTCGGATCCCGCCTTTGCTGCGGGCGCACACGTCTGCAAGCACCTGCGTCGCATGTGCTCGCGATATACCCAGCGCCGCGGCGAGCGCCTGCACGGTCACCGGTCCGCCTGCCACGAGCAGGATGCTTTCGATCGACGAACGTAGCTCGTCGTCACCCCAGTCGGGAAGACGATTCTGCATTATCCGTAATCCAGTGCATCGTGATATCGGTGAAGAGATCGTCCTGCTCGGCGCGCAGTCGCCGCTGCCGTATGAGCTCGAGCATGGCCATGAAATGCACGACCGTGTCGTTCCGGTTGCTCTCGCCTACCAGGTGGCGGAACACCAACTTCGACCTGGTGCGCAAGGTACGTATCAAGCCGCTTACCGCGACTTCCAGCCGGACAAAGCTCGGCACGGTCACACGTTGCTCGGGGGTGGCGGAACGTCCGCTCATATCGCTCCAGGCTCGTACCAGGAGACCGGGTGAACGCGGAGCGGGTCGACGCTCGATCTCGATCGGCGTCGTAAACGGCACAAAGCTCTCTTCGCCTTCACGGTTGGAAAGGGAGTCGATCGCTTCCAGGAATCGGCTGCGTTCCGTGGGATCGAAAACCATTTCAAGGAGGCTATCAGCATCCTGGTCGGATTCGGGCTGAACGAGGAGCTGCGACGACTTCATCACCATCAGCCTGGCCGAGGCAGCCATCAACTCTCCAGCCAATTGGAGGTTTAGGTGCTGCATTTCCGTCATGTGCGATAAGAATTGTCTGGTGACATCTGCCACCGGTACTTCGTCGGCAGCCACCTTGTGCTGTGCCACCAGCGCGAGGAAGGCGTCAACGGACCCCTCAAAACCGGGTATCAATAGCTGACACATCGAAACTCCGCTACCCTGGTCGTCGATCATCCGACACAGGCCGAACACAGGATCTGCAGAATGTGATCTCGGATCGGTGTAATGACACCGCTAATGACGCCGATCTGTGGGTCGGCGATGAACAGCACGAGAATGATCAACGGTCCCCACTGTTGTAGCGGAGCCAGTGTGTACATCTGCCGAGCCGTCAGAAAGCCACCCAGTACGGTGAAGCCGTCCAGCGGCGGTATGGGGATCAGATTGAAAACAAACAGCAGAATGTTCAGTACCATGGCCAGCAGTAAGAAGTTGGCCACGTTGATATCCATAAATGACAGTTGCCCGGCTTGATAGGCGGAGAGTACGAGGCCAAGAATCGCGGCGACCGCGAGGTTTGAAAGCGGACCGGCCACAGCCACGATGGCATTACCGCGCTGCGGTCCGAATTTGAGATTCGATGGGGTTATGTGCGTTCGTCCGTACGTAAAGGCGAAAGATCCCAGGGACGTCAACACCAGCAGCATAAGTCCGACCTGGTCCATGTGTACGAACGGGTTGAGCGATACCTCTCCCAACCTGCGTGGTGTGTCATCTCCCAGTCGGTCGGCGACGAGCGCATGAGCGAGTTCGTGAATATCGATGGCGATCAAAATGATGACGATCATTTGAAGCGCCCGTCCCAGGTCTATCGGTCCAAAAAGCTGCACAGTGTCATTCTTTTCTACACCTGGTCATTTTGTTAAATTGCTTCCGAGCGCTGCATTATACCAGCGTGTCATTGCCGTCAAGCCCACATTTTGACTACAATTCACCAAGCTATTAGCAAAAATTCTCCGCATAGATTGAGGTCTAAATAGTGCCGCTGTACGAATACCAGTGCCTTCCCGAACGACATATTTTCGAGGCCCGCCACGGGATGAACGACGACCCGGTCGCGACCTGTGTCGTCTGCGGAGGCCCGGTGCGGCGCGTCATTCAGCCGGTCGGAATCGTCTTCAAGGGGAGCGGGTTCTACGTGAACGATTCGCGCAAGTCCAGCTCTACCGCGCAGGCTGCTACCGCTGTAAAAGCGACCGAAGGGACGTCCGACGGGCCAAAGGATTCGAAAGGTTCTTCGACCGAGGGTAAAAAGGAGTCAAAACCGGCTCCTTCCGCCGATACGCCGAGCAAGCCCGCCGCTGCGTCCTAGCCGTCGGCTTACTTCTTCTTGTAATACTTTTTCAGTTTCGGCTTGTGGTCTACATCGTCGTATGCGGGACCATTTTCCGAACGCTGTGTCGCCGCGTCTTCCAGATCTCCCTCGAGACTGATGAAGTCCAGGCGTATGTCCTCGTCGTTCAGCACGTCGGGCGTACGCATAACATGCCGGAGAACCTGCAGCCGAGATACGCTGAGCCCGCTGTCTCTCTGCGGTTCGGCCATCGCGATCATCTTATCAATGACCCTGAGCGTCTTCGCCCGCGCGTCGCGCTCCTCCAGGTCTGCCTTCACCGCCTGGAGTTGTTCGTGGATGTTCATATATTGTCACGTCCTCTCTGCAAGAGGCTACCACAGGTATCGGTCGACTGCGGCCGGAATTACGCGTCTAAATCCTCATGGCCGTTGGCGACGTACTCGTCGTGCAGGAGTTCGTCGCTGAACAGTGTGATCTCACGGCCGACGTACACGCGCACGAAGAAATCCTCCCGCGCCACGTCACTCGATAGAACCAGATCTTCATCGATCTGCTCGATCAGCTCCTCGATCTCCTTATCCGACATTTCGGCGTCCAGGACGAGCGTCCCGAACACCTCAGAGATGCCGAAGTGAAGATCGAGATGGCCCAGGCGTTGTTCGCCTGACATCAACTGGTACTGCTCTGAAGACGGGGTGCGGGACTGGCGATGATAGATCGGCTTGCTCATGTCGTGTGACTCCGCGCGGGTGTATGGGCGCATCCCTCTGCCTGCGCGCTGCCGACGGGCGAACCGTAGAGGGCTTGCGTGACATTGAGCGACAGCAGCAGGCCGGGCGCACCGCTTCCACAAATTGTGGTGACGCTTGCGTTGGAGATCTTGATGGTATGGAGATAGCGGAGGTCCATCTGGAGGCTCCTTAAGGCGATGATCTGTACCACGACCGAATGGGATACGACAGCCACCGACCCGCCTGGAAAATACCGATAGATGTCCTCGAACGCCCCGACTGTTCGACGCTCCACGTCCGCCAATGCCTCGCCTCCGGGGAAGCGAACCTGGTCCGGCCTGACACGCCACTGTTGGTAGACGGCTGGGAAACGGGCAAGTATCTCAGAGATGTGCAAACCCTCCCAGCTGCCCTGGCCCATTTCCACCAGCCGAGCATCGGTCTGGAGCACCGCGCCGGTACTTGCTGCGATCGCTTCGCCGAGGTGCCGGGCCCGGCTGAGCGGACTGGTGACAACGCAATCAATGGACGCTCCCTTGAAAGCCGCGGCAGCAAGGGTTGACTGTCGCCGGCCCTCGGCACTGAGGGGTGCATCGAGCCGCCCTTGATACCGCTCTGCGCGGTTCCAGGTGGTCTGCGGGTGGCGGAGCACGAAGATGGCAGTCATGACCGAATTATAAGAGAACGGTCCTGACTGCCTCTTACCTGGTGGAGATGAAGACGACGATGAGAATAGCCGCCCAGGTCAACGCGATTCCGGCCAGCCCTGCAGTTGCCCCCGCAATTGCCGACAGCGGAATTGCGATTCCGAGAGCGATGGGAATGATTGCAGCCGGATTAGCTCGTGGCGCCGACCGTTCTGGAGGTGCCGGGCGTGCGGCCAGACGAGCATCGATACGCTGGTCGATGTCGCGCTCCAGCCTGTTGAGGAATTGTTCCACCAGGTATCGTTCGTCGTCCGCCGAGAGCTCGCGGCGTGCGCTGGTCACGGCCAACAACTCGTCTCGGAGTTCGTCTTGGTTTGAAGACATGCGACTTCTCCCACGCCTCAAGCGTATCTCCGGTCAGTATACCGAGCAGGAGTACCGAGTTCCTACATTACATAAAGCGTGGGGAGCGACAGGGTCCCCGGTGGGGAAGTGGCTACCGTAACTCGTATTCATGCAGCAGTTGCGAAATGAATTGAGGTGAGCAGCCGTAACGGCGAGCAATCTCCGCTTGCGATAGATCCTCCTCGAAGTAGAGACGACGCAACGTCTCGCGGTCGAGTGCCTCTTTCACGCCCTTACCGGCACCCACATTGCGAAAGCGCTCTTTTCGCGGCAACCCGTTCCTCCCGAAGTTCCGAGCTCACGTATTCGGCGCCGGAATCGAATCCCTGCGCCTCCGACCCAATGTTATGCATCTATTGAGGCGTCGGAAAACCTTTTGTAGAAAACCCTTGCAGCGTCGACCCTTGTGGTCGACCCGGGCCACCGTCTCAACCGCCAACACCAGGCAAGTCGCACGCGTCGGCCAACTTCAGAGGAAGGCTCTCGCAAACCTCGCCAGAGGATGGGCTACGTATAGTTGCTATTTCTTTGGCGAAG
>DAINCT010000324.1:0-484 GCA_036732245.1 Chloroflexota bacterium
CAGTGGTGCCCGCGATGTGCGGGTTCTGTGTGGATGCGAAGCAGGGTTCGGTGTGGATGCGAAGCGCTTAATTCCCGTGGTGGATCGGTACAAAGTTCGCGTCAGTACACCCTCAGTCACTGGTATCTTGTTTTGGTTTGTTTTTTTCATCGGGAGGTGGGAGCGTGAGCGCCAAGTCAGAGCCCGTCGACCTAGCCCGATCGGAGTGCGTCGAATTCGTTGGGACACGCGGGGTTGCCGAGCCAAGCTTCGAGGTGGACCGAGGAGTTCACCGTGGCCTCATCGATTTCCCCGAGGAGATGTGACCACTGTGATGATAGCAACAGACTGGCGAGATGTTCGCGTCCTCGTCACCGGCGCAAGGGGTTTCATCGGCACCCATCTGTGCCAAAGGCTGCTCGACGCGGGCGCGAGCGTGCAAGGCGTGTCAAGCCGTAGCAATTTCGTGGGCCAATCACCGAACGTTGCTTGGTCGGCCCTCGAC
>DAINCT010000324.1:494-5008 GCA_036732245.1 Chloroflexota bacterium
GCCCTCGACCTGACGGATCTCAGTGCGGTCCGCCGGATGATACGCACGGCGACACCGGATGTGGTCTTCCATCTCGCTGGCCACGTTACGGGTTCTCAAGCTCTTGGCGACGTCGAACCAACATTTACCCGGAACTTAACCAGCACCGTCCATCTGTTGATATCCGCAGCGGAGGTGGGGGGGTGCCGCGTTGTGCAAGCGGGTTCGATGCAGGAGCCGGATCTCAACGATGTGGATGCCATTCCGGTTTCTCCATATGCCGCCAGCAAGTGGGCCTGCACCGGGTACGCTCGCATGTTTCACCGACTGTATCAATTCCCAGTCGTGATCGCACGGCTCATGATGGTATATGGTCCGGGTCAATGGGACGTCACGAAACTGCTGCCTTATGTGATGACGACACTCCTGAGCGGCAGCTCACCATCGGTGAGCTCCGGGACGCGAATGATTGACTGGATTTTCATCGACGATGTAGTCGCTGGGATGATGGTACTCGGGATGACACCAAAGAATTATGGGCAGACGATCGATCTCGGCTCCGGAGTGCTCACGAGCATACGCGAGATTGTCGAACACGCCGCCGCTCTGATCGGCTCTAATATTCCAATTGCGTTCGGATCTGCTCCTGACCGTCCATACGATCGGCCGCGGACTGCACGGACCGAAGAAACGCGGCGACTAACCGGCTGGTCGGCCGAAACCTCGTTGGCGGAGGGTCTCAGAAGGACCGTGGAGTATTGGCGGGTGGCTGTTCGGGATGGCGTGACCTCGGCGACTGATGGCAACCCCAGCTTAGCGCGTGATGAAGGGGTCAGATTTCGGCCCAACTGAACACGATTTTTCCAAAGCCAGTTGCGCAAAGGTGACGGCCAACGTCACACTCGTGTGGCTTTACCGCAACACGTCCGACTCCCTGTGCCATCAGCCCTGCGGTCAGACACGGGCGGCACGCCCCTTCGACCGCGGAACGGCTGCGCGAGCGGAAAAACCGGGGAAGAGGGGCGATTCCGAGTAAGCGCGAGTAAGTGGTTTGCATTGAGCCAGGTATTTGCATAAATGACCAAAAGCTGACGCCGCTGAAGTTGGGACTCGCTCGTTCTGAGTCCCGCGTCGAGTCCAGAATCAATGCGTTGCCAATATCTGCTTACGGGGTCACACGATTCTAGTTCGTTCTCACAGCGATCCTCCAATAGTCCCGTTCTCCTCCCAGACATCGGGCTCAAGAGACCATCGAAAGGAACTGAGCCACGTGGCTTCAGAACAGAGCCTGGATCTCCGAGCAGGGGAACTGGTCGAGGTTCGCAGCGCGGCCGAAATCCTGGCAACTCTCGACGAGAGAGGCGAGGTCGACTCTCTGCCGTTTATGCCGGAGATGCTCCAGTTCTGCGGACAGCGGTTCCGCGTCTCCCACCGGGCGGACAAGACCTGTGACACGATCGCGAACGCTCAAGCGCGCCGGATGTACAGAACAGTGCACCTCGAGCAGCTCAGCTGCGACGGGAGCAGCCACGATGGCTGCCAAGCCGGGTGCCTGACCTTCTGGAAGGAAACGTGGCTAAAGCGCGCGGAGGCCGAGCGGGACGCGGTGGCGCTAGTTCAGATAAGAACGCGGAGTCAGACAAACGGAAAAGGGGATGACGCAGACCAGGATCTGAAAGAGCTGCTAGCGCGAACATCCCGTAGTGTCGATCAGCAACGCGTGCGGTACTTCTGCCAGGCAACAGAAATGTTGCGAGCCACCGAACCGCTCCCGTGGTGGGACTTAAGACAGTATCTGCGCGATGTTCGGACACGCAATGTATCGCCCGCGCAATTCGTCCGCGGTTGTTGGTTTGCAGTGTATGCGATCGCCCGTAGAAAGCTCCGCGCCCCTCGCAATTTCCCATATTTCGGCGGGAAGCTGACGACCACTCCTTCGGAGCAACTGAATCTGCAGCCAGGCGAACTCGTTCAGGTAAAATCCCGGAAGGAAATCTACGCCACTCTGGATAAGGCGTCGAAGAACCGAGGTTTGTATTACGACGTCGAGATGTGGCGGTTTTCCGGGGGCACGTACCGGGTACTGCGTCGGGTCGATCAGATCATCCACGAAAAGAGCGGTCACATGATCAAGCTTCCCAACGGGTGCGTGATACTCGACGGAGTTTACTGCTCGGGGGAGCGCAGCACGCGCCGCCTCTTCTGCCAACGCAGCATCTTTTCGTATTGGCGAGAGATCTGGCTGAGACGAGTGTCGTGAGCGCGGACAGCACATTGACCCTGTCAGCCACGGCAGCGTCCGAAAAAACGGTCGAGTACACGACCTCGAGTACTCCCACTCTTCTTGAAGCGGCGCGGGATCTCTGGAGCTACCGGGAACTGTTCTTCTTCCTGGCTTGGCGTGACATCACAATCCGCTACCGACAGACGATCCTTGGCGCGGCCTGGGCAGTGTTCCAGCCGATAATTACCATGCTGGTCTTCACTTTTTTGTTCGGCGTCGTCGTAAAGGTGGACACGGGCGGAATACCGGGGCCCATCTTCTACTTCAGCGCGTTGCTGCCGTGGATCTATTTCTCTGCCACCGTCGTCAACGCCGGCAACAGTCTCGTCATCAACGGTGACCTCATCAAGAAGGTGTACTTCCCGCGCCTGATACTTCCCGGTGCGGGCGCCCTGGTGGGATTGGCGGACATGGCTGTCAGCGCTCTGATACTCGTCGCGATGATGGCCTATTACGGGGTTTTGAGTTGGCGTCTGGTTCTGTGGCTGCCGCTGACCGCACTCTTGTTCGCTTTCAGTTTCGGCGTCGGCATCGTACTCTCGGCGACAAACGTCAAGTACCGCGATGTGAAGCACGCTATTCCATTCCTGATTCAGGTCTGGATGTTCCTCACTCCGGTCATTTACCCGGTGAAAGCCGTACCGCACCAGTTCAGATGGCTCCTCGCTCTCAATCCGCTGAGTGGGATCATCGAGGGCTTCAGGGCGACCGTCGCTCCCTCGCTACCGTTCGATTGGTCGAGCCTTTTCCTAGCGATCGGAGCGACTCTCGTAATTCTAGTCGCCGGCACGGCCTACTTTCGTCGGGTCGAAGGCGAATTCACAGATATCGTCTGAGCGGCCACAATACTATGACAATCGCGATCAGTGTCGACAAGGTCAGCAAGAAGTTCAGGTTGGGGCAGTCCCATGGCGGCATCATGCTGCGAGAGGCTGTAGCGAACTTGTTCCGGTCAGCGTGGAAGAGGGATC
Source organism: Chloroflexota bacterium (assembly GCA_036732245.1). GTDB lineage: Bacteria > Chloroflexota > UBA5177 > UBA5177 > UBA5177 > JANWJD01. The sequence goes on from DAINCT010000324.1 coordinate 3,729, forward strand.
AGGCAGAGGAACGGAAGACGCTATGGGCTCTGCGTGACATCGATTTTCAAGTCAGGACCGGTGAGGTATTGGGGATCGTCGGACGCAACGGCGCGGGAAAGAGTACTCTTCTAAAAATCTTGTCACGAATCACGCGACCAACATCCGGATCCATCCACGTGCGAGGGAAGGTTGCGTCGATGCTGGAAGTCGGAACCGGGTTTCACGAAGAGCTTACCGGGCGAGAAAACGTCTACCTCAGCGGCTGCATTCTCGGCATGACCAAGAAACGGATCGACGCGAAATTGGATGAGATTGTCGCCTTTTCGGAGATCGAGGAGTTCATCGATACGCCAATCAAGCGATACTCGAGCGGCATGAAGACGCGCCTGGGCTTTGCGGTAGCCGCAAATCTCGAATCGGACATCCTCATCGTTGACGAGGTCCTCGCGGTCGGCGACGGGGAGTTTCAGCGCAAGTGTCTCAAGGCGATGAGTGGCCTCCCCTCGACCGGCCGCACTGTCCTCTTCGTCTCGCATAACCTCGCCGCAGTCCACAGCCTCTGCTCGCGCGCAATATGGATCGATCGCGGCCGCATGAAGGAGGAGGGCACGCCATCGGAGGTCATAAGGTCATACCTGGCAGCATTCTCCACGAGCGATGACGTTGCGCGAGACCTTCGGGAGGTTGAAGACAGATCAGGTACCGGTGATATCCGCTTCAGTAGAATAGAGATCCTGAGTGCCGACCGACGCGGCCCCGCAGCCCTACGTTGTGGCGACAGTTTCGTAGTGCGGCTTCACTTCGATGCCAAGCGCGACGTGGTCGAGCCGATCTTTGGCATAGACATTCAGACGTCGCTCGGGATCATGGCTGCTCAGATTCATACCTATAACAGCGGATTCGTTATCCCAGTCGTTCGCACTGGCCCAGGGCATATCGATGTGCGGATAGAAGATCTGAATCTGCTTCCTGGCCGGTACGTTCTGTCGCTCTTCGCCGCGAACCTCGGCCACCTTTATCATGACGTGTTGCCGAACTGCACCGCCATAGAGGTACAGACTTCCAACCGTTACGGCCTCATGCGGGGCATCAATCAAAGTCCTATTGTGATGTTGGCGTGCAGCTGGGAGATCGCGGATCGGAGCCGCGCCGCGTCGTTGGTTCCAGCGGCCGCAGCCTTAGCCTGACGTCGTTGTCGACCCGCTAGTCTAGAGGCGAAGAGTCATTTTGCGCGCGTAAAACGCCTCGGCATGCCCTTCGATGGCGCGACACTCCATTCCACGAAGGCGCATCAGTCC
>DAINCT010000325.1:0-2163 GCA_036732245.1 Chloroflexota bacterium
TGCATGTGAGTCAGTCGCGCTGCAGTGGAATATCCGTTCACCATCCGATAGGCGCCGGAGGAGAAAGGTGATACGTTGACGCTGGGAAAGTGTTTCCCCCATCCGGTGTCGACCGAACCGGGTAGGAGGAATTCGATGGAAACCGACCTGAGAGTGTACGAGCAGTGCCTTGAGGCTGAGGCGCGCAAGAGCGTGGCGCATCGGCTGGACGAAGGCAGAGGCGTTGCGCCGGTCGCCCGTCGCAATGAGTCGGCCGAGAAACTCCTCTGCGATCAGATGACGCAGCGTGCCAGAGCAGGCGAGCACTTTCCGTCCAGCTTGCATCATGGGTAGTCCTCACATTTCCCGACCTGTTAAAGGCAGCGCCGAACTCTGGCTACGTCAGGCGTAGCAGCCGAGTAAATCGGTCCTCCGCCTGATGTCGGATGACTTCCCTGGGGCATAGAGTGGGTTCAAGAGGTCGTCGACCCACTGCCGCCAGGAGCGCATGCCATGAACGAGGCTGACAAGCAGCCGGAAGAAGGTCAGACAGGACGAGTTACCGCGGTCCGTGGGGCAGTGGTTGAGGTGGTGTTTCCCGATCGGGTACCAGCCATCAATGAAGCCCTACGGGTCGCGATTGACCAGCACGAAATCGTGCTCGAGGTCGTGCTGCACCTTGACCCCCACACCGTCCGTTCCCTGGCCATGAGTTCCGTTGCGGGTCTAGCACGCGGTGCGAAAGTGCGGCGCACCGGTCACCCGATCATGGTGCCCGTCGGGCAGGAGACGTTGGGGCGACTGTTTGACGTGCTGGGCGATCCGCTTGACGAGCAGCCGGCTCCGGTGACCGCGGAGCGATGGCCGATCCACCGAGCTGCTCCTCCGCTCACCCACCAACACCAGGGAGCAGAGTTCCTGGAAACCGGAATGAAAGTAGTCGACTTGCTCGCGCCCATGGCGCGCGGTGGGAAAGCTGGTGTGATTGGCGGGGCGGGCGTCGGCAAGACGGTGCTGCTGGAAGAGTTGATTCGAACCACTGTGAGTCGTCACGGCGGGGTCTGCGTGTTCGCGGGGGTGGGAGAGCGGACGCGCGAGGGTAACGATCTCTGGCTCGAGATGGGCCAGACCGGTGTCCTGAAACATTCGGTCTTGCTCTTCGGCCAGATGAACGCGCCTCCGGGTGCTCGTTTCCGCGTCGGCTTGTCCGCGATTACCATGGCCGAATATTTTCGGGATCATGAAAAAACCGAGGTCATGTTTCTCATCGACAATGTATTCCGGTACATCCAGGCGGGATCTGAAGTTTCAGGTCTACTGGGACGCCTGCCGTCGGCGGTGGGCTACCAACCCACGCTGGCCGAAGACATGGCAACTCTGCAAGAAAGGATCGCCTCGGTCGATGGCACGGCCATTACGTCGGTTCAGGCCGTCTACGTTCCCGCCGACGACCTCAGCGATCCCGCGGTCGTTCAGACGTTTGTTCATCTCGATGCCACCATCGTTCTGTCGCGCGGAGCAGCCGCGGAGGGACTCTATCCTGCTGTCGATCCACTCGCGTCGACCTCCAAACTACTCGATCCAGTGCATGTAGGCGCGAAACACTACGAAGTGGCGCTGCGGGTGCGTGAGGTCATTGCCCGGTATCGTGACCTGCAAGACATCATTGCCATGCTCGGACTCGAAGAGCTATCGCTTGAAGATCAAAGTGCGGTGAAACGAGCTCGCCGCCTGCTGCGATTTCTCACGCAACCGTTTTTTGTCACCGAGACCTTCACTGGGCATCCTGGCCGCTCGGTCTCGATCGAGCAAACGATTGCCGGCTGCGAAGCCATTCTCCAGGGTGCCTTCGACTCGGTTGATGAAGGAAGCCTCTATATGATTGGGTCGATTGCCGAGGTGGCCGCGTGATGCTGTCACTCGAGATCATGAAACCGGACGGGTGCCTGCTGCGGGCGGACATACGGAGCGTACGGGCCGTGGACGCCAGCGGGAGTTTCGGTATCTTCCCGGGCCATGAAGACTTTTGCACCGCCCTCGTGCCTTCCGTCCTCACATACCGGGACGATGCCGGCGCCCAACACTACGTGGCAGTCGACGGCGGTGTGCTCCTGCTGGAGAATGGCCATATTTCAATAGCCACACGCGAAGCGGTCCTGTCCGACGATATGGACGGCGTCTCAG
>DAINCT010000325.1:2173-5006 GCA_036732245.1 Chloroflexota bacterium
TGTTGCGCGCGCGTCGGGAATCTGAGCAGGCGGCAACCGTGACCTTCAACAAGCTGGTGACTGAACTGCTGGAGCAGCTCCCACATGTGGCGGTGCGGAGATGAAGCCCGAGCAACAGGAAGATCCTCTGGTTTCAGCGGTCAAGAAACAGAGCGAACGTGCCCGGAGAGCGCAGCATCCCAATCTCTGGGGCGCATTTGGAGTCGTCGGAATGGTCGGCTGGATGGTCGTATTGCCGGCATTGGTCGGCGTAGCCGTCGGTCGATACGTCGATACGCGCTTCAACGCGGGGATCTTCTGGACCCTCTCGCTCCTCATGCTTGGCCTGGCACTCGGGTGCATGGCTGCCTGGCGCCACATCGACGAGGTGATGAAAGGATGAACCTTCTGCTTGCCGGCGTCGCGGGGTGCTTGCTCGGAATCGCCTATTTCGAGCACCTGTGGCGCTCCGTACAAACATTTGTCGGCACCGGACACGCCTCCTTCCGCCGCTCCGCCGGCTTTCGTCTCGCTGGAATCGGCATCGGTCTCGTCATGCTGGGGCGCACCGGGGAAGGCAATCTGGTGGCTGCCCTGGTTGGCGTGTACGCAGCTCGTTACGTTCTGGTGTGGCGCGTAGGGAGAGTGAGCAGTGCTTAAAGATCGATATCTGCCTCAGCTGCTCTTTCAGCTCGGTCCGGTGCAAATCACCAGCACGGTATTGTTCTCGCTCCTCGCTTCCGCGCTGCTCATTGGCCTCGCATTGGCAATCCGCCGAGGCCTCACTCGTCGCCCCACCGCGTGGCAGATCGGGATGGAAATGATGCTGGAGGAACTCGAGGGCACGATGAAGGAGATGTTCGGGAGAGACCCTCGGCCTTACACACCCCTCGTGGTGACGCTGGCGCTCTTCATCGGACTATGCAACTTGATGGGGTTGGTCCCGGGCCTTCATGCTCCAACCGGTGACCTCTCCACCACGGCGGCGCTCGCCGTGATCGTCTTCTTCGCGGTACCGTTCTACGGCCTGCGCGCTCGCGGCCTGCGCGGGTATTTCAGCCACTACCTCGAGCCGGCGCCGTTCCTGCTTCCGATCGAGATCGTCACCGAATTCTCGCGTACACTGACGCTCGCCGTCCGCCTGTTCGGCAACGTGATGAGCGAAGAATTGGTGATCGGGGTGCTCCTTCTCCTGGCGGGCCTGCTGGTCCCCGTCCCCATCATGTTGCTGTCGGTCCTGACCAGTGTCATTCAGGCATACATCTTCGCCGTGCTGACGATGGTTTATCTCAGTGCAGGCATTCGTTCAAGTGAGCAGACAGGAGGACAAACGTGAACGCGTATACCCTTTTCGCAATGGCCGCCATGATCGCCTCGGGGCTGGCCGTAGGACTGGGCTCCATCGGCACCGGGATTGGTCAGGGGCGAGCCGCCATGGGAGCGCTTGACGCAATGGCACGGCAGCCGGACGAGTCGGGCAGCATCACCCGAACGCTATTCGTAGCCCTGGCCATGATCGAATCGCTCGCTATCTACTGCCTCGTCATCGCCCTGATCGTGCTCTTTGCCAACCCTTTCAGCGGTTCTATTCCGAAGTGAACACAGCATGACATTCACCAGCTGGACCTTTGTCTTCGAGGTCGTGAACTTCCTGGTTCTGGCCTATATTCTGCAGCGCTTGCTGTACCGGCCGCTGCACGACGCGATCGATCGGCGGCGGCAAGCAATCGAGCAGGCGCAGGCCGAGGCACAGCAGGTGCGCCAGGAGGCAGAGCAACAGCGGCTCGAGCTCGGCGCGAAACTTTCCGCTATCAGCGAGGAGAGACGGAAGCTGCTTGAGGAAGCGCGCGACGAGGCGGAAGCTGAGCGTGCGCGCATCCTGACGGAAGCGGCACGGGAGATGGAACACCGTGAAACCTTGGCCCACGAACGGTTGGAACGTGAGCGGGCGGACGCGCTGCAGTCACTACAACAAGATCTCGTGCACGAAGCGACCCGGTTGGCAGAGCGCTTGCTGCAAGATGTGTCCGATGCGGAGTTCGATACTCGCTTGGCGCGTCGTCTCATCGACACCGTACATTCCCTTCCGGCGGAACAGCGGGAAGGGCTGGCGCAAGGATGGACCACAGGCGAGACCGCAACGCTGGAAACTGCCCACGACCTCACGCCCGAGGTGATCGATCAGGTTCACGATGCGGTAGCCGGCTTACTAGGTCAGGATCTCGTACTGCTGGTGCGGCCCGCGCCGGAGTTGGTCAGTGGAGTCCGGCTGCGACTGGATGGACATGTGTGGGATGCATCATTGGCCGGCGGGTTGGAGGGAAATGACGATGGACACACGCCTGTCGGAAGACGATAAGCTGGCCGGGGAAATTCGAACGAACCTAGTCGAGCAACTCGACCAAGTTCATTGGGACGTGCGGCACCATGAAACTGGCAAGGTAATGCGTGCCGGCGACGGCGTGGCACACGTGCAAGGGCTGCCATCGGCTCGATACGGCGAACTCGTGCAGACCGCGAGCGGCTTGACCGGCATGACGTTCGACGTGCGTCCCGAAGAACTGGGCGTGCTCTTCCTCGACCCGAGCGAGGCGGTTTCTGCCGGCGATGAACTCCTCTCTACTGGGCGGGTCGCGAGCGTAGCCGTGGGGAACGAGTTGTTAGGACGCGTGGTCGACGTCCTTGGACGACCGCTGGATGGAGGAGCGCCTATCCACTCCACCGAGTTCCGCCCCATGGAACGCGAAGCGCCCGGTGTGGCTGACCGTATTCCGGTCCACGAGCCGTTGCAAACGGGAACCAAACTCATCGACGCGCTTTTGCCCATCGGAAGAGGGCAGCGCGAATTGCTGCT
>DAINCT010000326.1:0-4987 GCA_036732245.1 Chloroflexota bacterium
CCCTTCGCCTATGCTCCTAACGAGAGTATCCATACTCCAAGGAGGGCTGTTTGTCAAGATCGGCGCGAGAGCTGACCACCACTTCGTACGTCTTATTGGGACTGCTGGCGATCCGGCCCTGGTCCACCTATGAGCTGGCGAAGCAGATGCGACGCAATTTCCACTATTTCTGGCCCAGGGCGGAGAGCAACCTGTACGCCGAGCCCCTGCGGCTCGTTTCGGGAGGGTGGGCCACAGCACGCTCGCGGCCCGTCGGACGGCGCCGGCGAACCGTTTACTCGATCACGGCCAAAGGAGGCCGGGCGCTGGAGCAGTGGCTCGGCGTACCGGCGGCAGCCCTGAGGCTCGAAGCAGAGCCGTTGGTCAAGTTCGCTTTCGCCGAATACAGCACCAAGGAATCTGTCCTTGAAAACCTGTTGCGGTTCCGGAACGACGCCGAGACGCGTCTGAGCGAGCTACGGGCAATTTTCGACGAGTACCTGCGAGAAAGAGACCCGTTCCCGGAACGTGTCCACATCAACGTAGTCGCGTTCCGGCTGCTGTGGGATCACGCGGTAGCGGATGCGAAGTGGGCCGCCTGGGCGCATGGTCAGGTGGAGCGCTGGCCGAACACCAAGAAGGCGAGGTCACGCTCGGAGCTGATGGGCGTGCTGAAGGACGCTCTGCAGGGTCAGTGAGTGTGTCTTGGCGTCTCCGCTGCGCTGAGGTACTTGCGAGGGTCTCTCTCGAAGCTCTCTTTGCATCCCGCGGAGCAGAAGTAGTACGTCTTGCCCTCGTGGACCGAGCGTGGTCCGGGCTTTGAGGGGTCGACGGTCATGCCGCACACGGGGTCGATGGCCGGCGCCGCATGGTCGTCTTCCTGGTGTGGGTGGGACATCGTTCGAAGCATATCGGGCCCGCCCGTCGTGAAAAATCGCCAGGCGAGCACCACCATCAAAACCAGGAAGATGATGTCGAGGAAGGTCGTGTAGTTCCACGTCGGGGTGGTCTCGAAGACCGTCACGTGGTGGTTGGTGGGCGCCAGGCCCAGGAGCTTGAACGCTTCGCCGATGAGGAAACCGGCCAGCGCCATCGCGACGTAGGAGACACCAAGCAGATACAGCGCCATCCGGCCGCCGTAGTACTTCCGATAGATGTTGATGATGGGCAGGATGATCAGGTCGGCGAAGATGAAGCTGATCACCCCGCCGAAGCTGATCCCGCCGTTCCACAGCACCACAGCGAGGGGAACGTTGCCGACGGAGCACACGAAGCTGAGCATCGAGATGATCGGCCCGATCAGCGGACCCCAGAACTCGTTCAGTGTCGGGTTGTTGGTCAGGAAGAACGCCTGCCACCAGCTGGTCGGCACCCAGGCAGCAAGGGCGCCCGCAATCAGGAATCCCAGCCCCAGGTCGAAGTAGAGGCTGTAGACGTCCATGTAGAAGTAGTGCGAGATGGCGGTGAACGCCCGTGGCGAGAAGAGCCGCTTCAGGAAGGGCCCTTCTGTGATGGACATGTCGTGCTCTCCGTGACCCTCCATGGTCGAGGCGACGATTCCCTTCTCAGCCTGGCGCTTGGCCTCATCGATCGCGCGCTGGCGAAGCGTCAGCTTGAAAAGGATCCAGAGGATGACCGCCATCAAGAGGCCGCCGGCGAACTCGGCCGCGACGAACTGCCAGCCCAGCAGGATGAGGAGCACCAACCCCAGCTCGAAGACCAGGTTGGTCGACGCGAACTCGAAGATGATCGCGTTGACGAAGTGGGCACCCCGGCGGAACAGAGCCCTCGCCACGGCAACCGCGGCGTAGGAGCAGGACGAGCTCGCGGCGCCAAATCCGAGCGACAGCACGAAACCCTTGAGGTCTGGCTTGCCCAGCGCGCCGGCAACCGCCCGCTTCGACACCACCGTCTGGACCATCGCGGAGAGCAGGAACCCGAAAGCGAGGGGCCAGAAGACCTCCCAGATCATGAACAGCGAGAGCTGCAGGGCGTGAAGAACCGCGTTGATCACAAACATCGACCTAGCTCCTGACGAGCCGCTCTACCGCTTCGTTGAGCTCGCGCACCTTCTTGGTCCCGCCGCCGGACCTGATCGCCTCTGTCACGCAGTGCTCGGTGTGATCGGCCAGCAGCTGCAGCGCCACGCTCTCGAGCGCGGCCCTCGTCGCATTGACCTGGGTTAGGACGTCGATGCAGTACCGGTCCTCCTCCACCATCTTCTGAATGCCGCGCACCTGGCCCTCGATTCGCCGAAGCCGCGCCTGGATCTTCTGCTTGTCCTTCGTGTACCCGTGCATAGAGTTATTATACCCCCTCCAGGTATAGTGGCTTTGTGCAGTTTGCGCAGACCACGCTCCTGGATCTGCTCGCCACGTATGGATACGTGGCTGTCTTCTTCTTCATCGCCATCGAGAGCACTGGCATCCCATTCCCCGGCGAGACGATGTTGATCACGGCGGCGATCTACGCCGGTCACACGCACCGGCTCAACATCATCCTGGTCATCTCCTTCGCCGCGGCGGGATCCATCATCGGGGACAACCTCGGTTACGCAGTTGGCCATTGGGGCGGCTACCGGCTGCTCCGCCGCTACGGCAGGTTCATTCGACTCCACGAAAAAAGGCTCAAGCTCGGCCAGTACCTCTTCCTCCAACACGGCGGCAAGGTAGTGTTCTTCGGCCGCTTCATTTCCATCCTCCGGACCTACGCCGCGTTCCTTGCCGGTACGAACCGCATGCCCTGGTGGCGTTTCTTTGTGTTCAACGCCGCGGGCGGAATCGTTTGGGCAACGGTGTTCGGCACCAGCGCTTACGTGCTTGGCACGCAGATCCACAACCTCTCGCAAACCGCATCGATCGTCGGCGGCATCCTCGCGGCGATCGCCATAGTGGTTTTCTTCGTGTTCCTACGACGCAACGAGGAGCGGTTGATGGCCGAGGCGGACGCGGCCCTGCCGGAGTTGCGGTGAGCTACGCCAGCCCGCGCATCATTCGGTGCTCGCTGGACACGATGAGCCGCGCTGGGTCCGGCACGAGCGCCGCCCGCTCGGCCGACTCGTAATAGGCGCGGTCTGCGTCTTCGAAGGTGCCCTCCCCCTCCCAGCTGAGTATCCAGACGAAGCGGTTGTCCTCTTCGAGCGCCCACGCGCCGACCACCTTGAAACCGAACTGTTCACGCAGCGGCCGTACGTTCTCACCCCATTCCTTGACCCATTGCTCCAGGGCACCGGGCCGTATCAGATATTCGCGAAGCTGATCCACCGCGCGGAGATTACGCGCCTTGGGATCCCCCAAGTGGGCCCAAATGGAGCCGGCGTGGAACTAAAAGCGCTCCCCGCAGGCGACTTAAAGCTCGATGAGTCCCAGGCGGGCGGCGGCGATGACCGCCTGGAGCTTGGAGTGCACGGCCAGTTTTTCGATCACGTGGCTGACGTGCCACTCCACGGTGTGCGGGGCGATCCCCAGTCGAGTGGCCATGTTGGAGGTGTCGTTTCCATCGGCCAGCAGCCTCAGCACGTCCAGCTCGCGCGGAGTGAAGGTGGCAAGGAGCTTCTCTCGCGCCTCCCGGTCGGTGACCACCTTTCGCTGCCGAGCGATCGCCTTGGCGAACAGCGAAACCGGGATCAGCACCTCGCCGACTGACGCCCTGCGGACCGCTTCGATGATCTGATCCGCGGTCGCCGATTTGGTCAGGTACGCGGTCGCGCCGGCATCGATGGCGTCGAGCAGCGCGGTCTCAGACTCCTCGGCGCTGTGAAACACTATCGCGGCTTTGGGGACGGCCGACCGGATCTTGGCCGCGGCGACCGGCCCGCTCGAATCCGGCAGCAGGAAGTCCATCAGCACCACTCCGGGCTGCATCTCCGCCGCGAGCCTCGCGGCCTCATCGCCGCGCCGCGCGATGGCGACTACGCTCAGGTCGGACTGGCTCTCCAGGACCCTGGCGATCGCCGAGGCCAGCAGCGGATGGTCCTGGACCACCAGCACCTGCACCGTGGATATAGGACCTTGATTCAACGTGACCACCGAAGGGACAGCCCTAACAGGCGCAAACTCCCCACGTCGAACGCGCTGATTCTCGACCGACGGTCGTCGCGCTGGAGGTTCTGCTGCCAGCTGTGATGGGCACACAATCGAACCTAGATGTTTGAACTCAAATTCACCGTGACCTGCGTCGCAGTCGTGACTTAAGTCACGAAGGCGCCGACTATCGACGCGAGCAATGACGGAGCAAGAATGCGGACGACCCCGGGCGCCGTCTCGACAATCCCCTTGGCACGAAGAGTGGTCAAGGCTCGGCTGACCACCTCGCGCCATGAGCCGATGGAATCGGCGAGATCAGCCTGTGTTGCTCTCACCTCGAGCCGGCCGACGACCAGCTGCGACTGAGAAGCCCGGTCGAGCAGATCGTAGGCGACGCGCTCCCTGATGCTGCCCAGCGAGCGGACCCCAAGCAGCTTGTGGGCGGCTCGAAGTCGCATGGAAAGATGTTTGGCAATGGCGGCCGCCACCTCAACCTCTGTCGCCGCCAGCTCCCGAAACACGTCAACGTCCAATTTCGTCAACGTGGACTCGACGATGACTTGCACAAATCTCCCCGATGGGTGACCGACGAGAGCCCGCTCGCCTATCAGCTCCTTTGGAGCCTTGATGGCTTCGAGCAATGTCGGGCCATCGAACTCTCGGACATCGTACTGGCAGAGCGAAACGGTTGGAGAGCTCTTGAGGATCGCGCCAAGCTGGCGTTCGAAGATCAACATCTGGTGCACGTCGGCGAAACTTCCCTTCACACAGGCCATGTCACCGACGATGCGCACGATAGTTGGGCTGAACGCAGACATCGCGGCCGCAATCTGTTCATCCCAAAAGGCCAGGGCCTCCTCGAGTGTGCGGCCCGGGGTTGGCGCCGTTGCAAAGAGGCCGCGGCGCCTGGCCTCGGCAAGCTCTTTTTTGACGTCCTTTTCCAGTGCCTTGATGTAGCGTTCGAGAATTTTCCCGGAAGCGAT
>DAINCT010000327.1:0-4984 GCA_036732245.1 Chloroflexota bacterium
TGACCGCCCAACTCGTTGACCAGGGATAATCGCGCTTCCCTTCTCGATCGAGGAATGTCACGTCGAACGCCTTTGAGAAGTTCTGTCCCAGGTTGTGCGACGTGCCCATTTGCAGTGCCTTTGCGTCGCCCATGAGCGATTCCATCGTGTACGTGATCAGTCCACCGGCGAACTTCTCGCTATCAGTCTTTCGGCCCTGGTACACGGGAATCGCCAGTTCGTCCTCTATGAACCGGACGTACAGATCGAGAATGAGTCTCGCCTCCTCGTTCGCCTCCTCAAACGTTGCGTGTGCAGTGTGTCCTTCCTGCCACAGGAACTCCGCAGTCCTCAGGAATGGTCGAGTACGAATCTCCCAACGCAAAACGTTGGCCCACTGATTGAGCAGGACTGGCAAGTCGCGATACGACTCAATCCACTTCGACAGCATGTCATAGATAATCGTCTCCGACGTAGGCCGAACAACCAGCGGTTCCGTCAGTTCCTCGCCACCGCCGTGAGTCACGACTGCCAGTTGGGGCGCGAACCCTTCTACGTGCTCGGCTTCCTTCTGAATGAAGCTGAGCGGAATGAGCAGCGGGAAGTAGGCGTTCTGGTGGCCCGTTGCCTTTAGTTCGCGGTCAATATATTGCTGAATTAATTCCCAGATGGCATACCCGTATGGGCGAATGACCATCGACCCTCGTACGGCGGTGTAGTCTGCCAGCTCCGCTTTGAGCACGGTGTCGATATACCACTTACTGAAAGCCTCGTCGCGTCCGTCCTGGATGTCGGTCTCCGTTTCCACTGTCATATCGCCCCCTGCATCAGAACCGAAAATCGCGGATCGCATGCCATTCCGCGTCCGTGGTGGTCATCCATTGAAAGAAGGAAGCACCGATGGCGCCGCTCGCTTTGCTCCCATCCAAAAATCCTCGAATCTCTTTCGGTCCAGGAGCATTGGGACCCATCTCGAGCCGGCCGAAGTCATCGAATGTCTGGCCGATGGGAGACACCGGTACATGACCGGAAACCCTGCGGATGTCGGTCACCGAATCGGACGCGTATCGACGAGCGTAGTCGTAACCGTACTGCATGTGTCCGTAGTCGAGCCCATTGGCCGATTGCGTTTGATGCCAATAGTCCATAGGTGCGATTACATTGTACGAACGAGCCAACTCGGCGAAGGGATATTCGGCGAAGGACTGTGGCGGATATGGCACGCCCACCAGCAAGTAACCCGTTCCGAGGTACGCGCGCACCAGCTGAGAATACGCACGTACGTTCCAGAGTTGGACATTCTGCTCTAGGTCTGCCGCCATTCCGTCAAAGCGTTGGCCGGACGGCGTGCGATATGCAGCGACCCGTCGGGTCAAATCGACGTCGGAAGCGATGTCATAGAGGTACGGATAGACCCAGGCAACCACTGCGATATGGCGTTTGTGAGCAGCCTCGATCAAGCGCCCCACCGATTTCTCCCCGTGAAATCCCAGGGGCGAGATGGCAGATTCCAGATACATGTGCGTAATTCCGTCGCGCTGAGCCGCTCGAGCCAGAGTGTCGGCGTCGCCCGTGGCAAACAGTCCAAGTGTCAACCACATCCCTTTGCCCGCGACGACCGTCCACAGTGGGCGCCCGTGCGCCTGAGCGGTGCCCGGGTCTGTCGTCTGGAACTGCACGTCGTCTCCCAGTGCCCAGGATGCGCCGACGCGATACCAGATCTTCCCAACGGCATCCTGTTGCCACGCGGAGACGTTCATTGACCTGCCGGTACCGACTATTCCCCTGCGAGGTCCACCGGGCCGACTGAACAGCGTCACTTGCGCGGTTGTGACCGCCCGCGCGCTAATCGGGAGAGCGCCGTGTGCTTGCACATGGTAATGCACTTCAGGCGCGTGATAGGTCGACACACTTTTCCACGGACCCCCGTAAAACAATTGTGATTTGTCCACCCATCCCCGAACACTGTCCCAGATTTTGACTCTCGCCCACGGGCCCTTTGTTCCCAGCACCTCGACCTGTGACTGCTCTACAAGTAACGTCAACACCCTTGATTTGCTGTCCGCGCGTGCGTGCACCGGGACGTTGTCATGTCGAATGATGGCCACGGGAGTCGCAGATAGAATTGCGGCCGCCCTCGAACTAGCACTCTCGCGAATGAGCAACGCCGCCAAAAAGGCGGCGCATATGATGATCCGTCCTCGCATTACGACTCGAGGTGACCACGTTCACGAAGGTACCGATAGAACTTTAGCCGCGCCAACTCGGGCTTTGAAAGACGCCGCTCGAGCAATTGCTGAATGGCAATGCCCGCTCCCAACGCGGCGAGGGCTGCCAGGGCCACCGCGAGCCCGACGTTTGAGCCGTTCGCGGCTCTCTGTGTCGTGGAAGGTTCCTGGTCCCACTCGGACTTGTCGTCCATCAATGCCCCCTTGCTCGCGAAGTCCGCTCATTGTAACAAGGGCTTTTTTTGTCGTCCACGCTTTTTTACGCTCGTAGAATGGATCGAGGAACGTGAATCATGACGAATCGACTCGCTCACGAAACCAGTCCGTATTTGAGGCAACACGCTGAGAACCCGGTCGATTGGTACCCCTGGGGATCGGATGCTCTCGACACCGCTCGAGTCCAGGGAAAGCCTATCCTCGTGAGCATCGGCTACTCGGCGTGCCACTGGTGTCACGTGATGGCGCATGAGTCGTTCGAAGACGAGCAAGTCGCCGCGCTCATGAACGGACACTTCATAAACATCAAGGTCGACCGCGAAGAACGACCGGACGTGGATTCTATCTATATGGAAGCGGTGCAGGCTCTGACAGGATCGGGAGGATGGCCGCTCAACGTCTTCCTCACGCCTGATGGCCGCCCCTTTTTTGCCGGAACCTACTTCCCGCCGCAGCCCCGCCATGGATTGCCGAGCTGGCGGCAGGTCATAGAGGGTGTGGCGGAGACCTATTCCCAACGACCGGATGATGTCCTGCATAACGCCCAGGCGCTCACCAGGTTCATTGAACAGGCACAACATCAAGCTGAATCCGACGATGCTTTGGGTCCGGAAGTCATATCAGATGCTTACGCCGCGGTGGCACGTCAGTTCGATCTGGCGAACGGCGGCTTCGGTTCGGCGCCCAAGTTTCCCCAACCACTCGGCCTTGAATTCGTGCTTCGGAGACTTAGTCGGACGCGTGACCCGCGCTCACTTCAATTCCTACATCTCACGCTCGATCGCATGGCGGCAGGTGGCATCTACGACCAGATCGGAGGCGGCTTTCACCGTTATTCCGTCGACGACGTCTGGCTGGTTCCTCACTTCGAAAAGATGCTGTATGACAACGCCTTGCTGGCCCGGGTCTACACGTCCGCGTTCCTCGCGACCGGAGATAGCCGGTATCGTACCGTGGCGGAAGACACCCTCGAGTACATGATCCGAGAACTCCAGGCGCCGGATGGCGCGTTTTTCTCCTCACAGGACGCCGATAGCGAAGGAGTCGAGGGGCGGTACTACGTCTGGAGTCTCGACGAATTTTTCTCGGTCCTGGGCCAGGATGATGGAAAGCTGGCAGCCCTTTACTTCGGCGTCACGCGGGGGGGAAATTTCGAGGGCGAAACTATTTTGACAGTCGCGTCATCAGTCGAGTCGGTTGCAGTGGACGTTGCTCTGCCGGCCGGCGTGGTCAGGGAGACCCTGTCCCGTGCCCGCGGTGCCCTGCGCCAGGCGCGCGCGAGGCGAACGCCCCCGCAAACCGATACGAAGATCCTAGCCGGCTGGAATGCCCTGGCTATTCGTTCCCTGGCGGAGGCGGGCCGGATCTTCGGACGTCCCGACTTTCTCGAGGTGGCCGCAACCGCGATGCGATTCATTCTGACGGCTCTTCGTCCGGACGGACGGCTCGTGCGGAGCTATCTCGATGGAGCCGGCGAAGTCAGCGCTTTTCTCGAGGACTACGCGTTCTGCGTCGAAGCCTTGATCGCCCTCTACATGACGACTTTCGACCACGAGTATCTCCGGGCGGGACAGGAGCTGGCGCACGAGATGATCGATCGCTTTCGCGATGACACCGGTACATTTTTCGACACCGCGTTTGACTCGACTGCACTGATCGTTCGTCCAAGGGGGCTGTTCGACAATCCGATTCCATCAGGCAATTCGGCAGCCGCATTCGCGTTTGCACGCCTCGAGGCTCTCACTGGTAAGGCGGAGTATGGAGAGCATGCATGGTCGATCTTTCGGGCGGCAAGCAAACTCCTGACGAGCGCGCCCCTGAGTGTGTCGTACGCATTGAGTGCCCTGGATTTTCAATTATCGCCCCCGATTCAAATCGCCATCGCCGGTTCTCCAGAGGAGGCAGCCACCGATGAGTTGATTCGCGCTGTCTTTGAGCGGCATCTTCCCAACGCTGTGGTCGCGGTGGGTGCCCCGGATTCAATGCCGCTACTCGATGGGCGCGAACTCCGCAACGGCCAACCCACGGCATACGTCTGCGAACACTTTATGTGCCGAGTGCCGGTCACGGATGTCGCTGCACTGAGCGCTCAACTTGATGCCATGACTACATAGCCGTCGTTATTGATGTTGGCCGGTTCTCTATCCCCGGCGGGTAATTCAATTCGACGACGGTCACTTCGATTCCGTGATCGTCACCCGCTTCAAATACACGTCGTGCGCGGGTGTCGAGAGTTCTCCGTTGCCCGGATTCGGTTGCACCGGTGTGCTCTCCAGCTTGCGAACCGTGTCCATCCCGGTTACGACCCGACCGAATATGGTGTAGAGGGGCTTCAGCTGGCTCGCCGCTGCAGCCCCGGTAACGATAAAGAATTGACTGCCATTCGTATTCGGTCCACTGTTCGCCATCGCGATGGTGCCGGGCGTGTATTTTAGCGTCACCTTTTCGTCTTTGAAATGGTAACCGGGTCCACCGAAGCCCGTGCCCGTCGGATCGCCCGTTTGGACAACAAACCCTTTCACGATGCGATGGAAGATGATGCCGTCGAAATAACGATGCCT
>DAINCT010000328.1:0-4980 GCA_036732245.1 Chloroflexota bacterium
AGACGGCCAAACAAACTATCCTGCAACGGATTCAAGAAGCTGAGCGCGATTTGGTCTATGAAGAGTTCTCCAACCGCGAAGGAGAAGTGCTAACGGGTACGATCGAGCGGGTCGAGCCACGCGGCATGATCGTGAATCTGGGCAAGGCGGAGGCAGTGCTGCCGCCGCAGGAACAGGTGCCGCGCGAACGGTATCGACTGGGTCAACGTCTCAAGGTATACCTGGTAAAAGTAGATCGCGGCATGCGCACTCCGCAGCTCATCGTGTCGCGCGGACATCGTGGGCTCGTGCGCCGGTTGTTCGAAGTTGAGGTGCCCGAGATCTTCAACGGCACGGTGGAACTGAAGGCCATCGCCAGGGAGCCGGGCTCGCGAACTAAGGTCGCCGTCTCGTCGCGCCAGGAGGGCATCGATCCCGTCGGCGCTTGTGTGGGCATGCGAGGTGTGCGGATCCAGAACGTGGTGAACGAACTCAATGGCGAAAAGATCGACGTGGTGCAGTGGGACGAAAGCCCCGCGCGCTTTGTGGCCAACTCGCTGAGTCCTGCCCAAGTACTCTCGGTCGACGTGCACGAGGGTGAGCGACGTGCGATTGTGACCGTGCCCGATGCTCAGCTCTCGCTCGCAATCGGTAAGGAAGGGCAGAATGCCCGCCTGGCCGCGAAACTCACCGGTTGGCGCGTCGACATCAAGAAGCAATCGGATGCGCAGCCCACCGAGGTAGTGGCGGAACCGCCCGCCGCCCAGGTCGAAGCGGCGCCGGCAGTTGCAGAACCAGATTCTACTGATGATGTCGAGGCGCTGTCGATGGGGGAGCTTCTCCTGCAGGTGCCGGTGGAAGTCAGAGATGAGGGCTGACGGTGGCGAAACACATCCCAACCCGGTCGTGCATCGCCTGCCGCGAAGCGAAACCAAAACGTGAACTGGTGCGCGTGGTGCGCACCGAAGACGATCGCGTCGAGGTCGATCGCACCGGAAAGCGGAACGGTCGAGGGGCGTATTTTTGCCCAGCACAGGAGTGTTGGGAGAGTGGGCACAAGCGCAAAGCCCTGAATCATGCGCTTTCCATGACGGTGAGCCCAGAGAACTGGGACGAGTTATTCGCGTATGCTCGGGAAACGCTTCCCGCACACAAGGTACCCACGCGGGTGCCGATGCAGGCCAGTCGGAAACGCTCGGCCGCAAAATCGTAGACATTATTGGCCCTATACGGGCGCGGGCGGCCCGGCTGCCCGTTTGGCGGCTCGAGGGCCGCGAAGGAAGGTAAACATGGCAACTACATATAGAGGTGGGCGCGGCGGCGGACAACGGCGCGGCGGCGGGCGGAACAGCGGACCGAGCAATCGAGGGCCCATGGCGGCGCCTCAAGCTCAGGCTCCAGCAGTCCCGAAGTCGGTCGAACTGCCTCCAGTCTTGACGGTCAAGGACCTGGCGGAACGGCTCAATTTAACCCCGGTCGACATCATCAAAGCGCTCATGAAAAACGGCGTGATGGCGACCATCAACCAGGAGCTCGACTACGACACGGCGGCCATCGTGGCCGGCGACCTCGGCGTCGAAGTGCTCGAGGCCCCGACGATTCTCGACGAAATCGTGCAGCAGGAAGAGGAAGAAGTCGAGGACGAGGCGAACCTGGTGGAGCGACCCCCGGTCGTCACCATCATGGGTCACGTCGACCACGGCAAGACCTCGCTGCTGGATGCCATCCGCTCGTCCAACGTGGCGGCGCGGGAAGCCGGCGCCATTACGCAGCACATCGGCGCGTACCAGGTGGAAAAGAACGGTCACAAGATTACGTTTCTCGACACTCCGGGTCATGCCGCATTTACCTCGATGCGCGCACGCGGCGCCCAGGTGACGGACGTGGCGATTATCGTGGTCGCGGCCGATGACGGAGTGATGCCACAGACTCGTGAGGCCATCTCACATGCCCGGGCCGCGAACGTACCCATCATCGTGGCCCTCAATAAGATCGACAAGGTCGATTCGAATCCCGACCGGGTCAAGACCGAACTCAATGAGGAAGGTCTGAATCTGGTTGAGTGGGGCGGCGATATCGAGCTCGTTCCCGTGTCCGCTAAGTCGGGGGAAGGAATCGACGACCTCCTGACCACAATCCTGCTGACCTCCGAAATACTCAATCTCAGGGCAAACCCCGATAAGCCGGGGACCGGCGTGGTGATCGAGGCCAACATGGACCGCAACCGCGGCCCAATGGCGACGGTCATCGTGCAGGGCGGCACCGTGCACCCGCAGGACATCGTGGTCGCAGGCAGCGCTTTCGGACGCGTGCGTGCGCTCTTCGACGATCGCGGCAAGAATGTACGGGCCGCAAAGCCGGGCACGCCTGTGGCGATGCTGGGCCTGAACGAGGTACCGGAAGCGGGCGATCGAGCGCAGGTGCTCCCCGATGAAAAGGTGGCACGGGCCGTCGCGTTGCAGCGTGGCCGCCAGAAGCGCATGGAGAATCTGGCTTCGACCAAATCGGCCGGGGACATTTTGTCGCAAATTGCGGCAGGTGTGACCAAGACCCTTCACATCATCTTGAAAGCTGATACGCAGGGTTCGGTTGAAGCAATCGAACATGCTCTCACTGAACTGAACACCGAGAACATTCGGGTGGACGTGTTGCACAGCGCCACCGGCTCAATTTCGGAATCGGATGTTTTGCTTGCCACGGCTTCTAATGCCCTCATCGTCGGGTTCCATACCCGCCCTGACGAGGGCGCGCGACGTGCCGCGGAAGAACGCGGCGTTGAGATCCGTTACTACGACATCATTTACAAGCTGATTGAGGATGTCGAGGTAGCTCTGAGCGGCATGGCGGATCCCGTCTATGAGGAAGTGGTCAAGGGGCATGTCGAGGTTCGCCAGATCTTCAAGTCGGGCCGGATCAATATCGCCGGCTGCTACGTCACCGAGGGGACCATTACACGCAACGATGAGGCGCGCGTGGTACGCGGTGGCCAGATCGTGGCGACAGGTCGCATAACGTCCCTGAAGCGGTTCAGGGAAGACGCTCGCGAAGTAGCCACCGGTTATGAGTGCGGTATCGTCATCGACGGCTTCAATGATGTCCAGGTCGGCGAC
The DNA here is from genome assembly GCA_036732245.1 of Chloroflexota bacterium. Taxonomy (GTDB): domain Bacteria; phylum Chloroflexota; class UBA5177; order UBA5177; family UBA5177; genus JANWJD01. The sequence goes on from DAINCT010000328.1 coordinate 3,090, forward strand.
GTCATCGAGGCGTTCGGCCAGCAGCGGGTTCGATAGACCCGCTGTCGGCTGACCATTCCGGGAGGAGAGCGTCATGAGCGAGCGTCGACGAGCGCGGATAGCCGAAGAAATTCAGCGTCGGACCAGTCAGTTCATTCGGGAAGAGCTCAAAGACCCACGACTTGGCTTCCTTACCATCATCGGCGTGGATGTGAACGGTGATTTGACGCGGGCGACCATCTATGTGAGCGTGCTGGGCGATGAGACGGAACAAAAGCAAACGATGCAAGCCCTCCGTCGCGCCAGCGGCGTGATCAAGCGAGATATCGGCGATTGGCTGCGCATTCGTACGACTCCTGACATCCTGTTCAAGCTCGACACCTCGGTGGAACGGGGGACACGAATCTTGCAGCTCATCAAGGGATTGGAGCACGAGGAAGAGGTCAATGCAAACGATTGAGCCGACCATGACCGAGTCGCTGGACTCGGCCGCGGAAGCGCTGGTACAGGCACAGCGCATTGTGGTTGTGAGTCATGTCAATCCCGATGCCGACGCGATTGGATCGGTGCTCGGATTGACGCGTGGGTTGAGCGCAAGCGGTAAGCAGGTGACCGGCGCCTTGAGCGATCCGATTCCGGACTACGCTCGTTTTCTCACCGGCTCGGAAGACATCGCGTCCGAACTGCCGGCGAATGACGTAGACCTTATCGTCAGCGTGGACGCCGCCGACATTGAACGCATCGGGCGCCTGTATGAAGAGAATCGAGATCGCTTCGCATCCACGCCGATTCTCAACATCGATCATCATCGCACCAATCCGCGCTTCGGCACAGTCAATCACGTCGATCCTCACGCTTCCTCCACCTCTGAGCTCATGTTCCGGGTCTTAACTGCCCTCAATTGCCCCGTCTCGGCCACGACGGCGACCGCGCTGCTCTTCGGCATCTTCGGCGACACGGGGTCTTTCCAGAACGGCGCCACCACGCCCGGCGCGCTGGTAACGGCTGCTCACCTGGTGGAACTTGGTGCCGACAACCAGCGAGTGTCGTTCCAGCTCTTCGAACGCAAGCGATTCGTGGGCGCACGGCTGTGGGGGCGGATTATTAGCGAAATTGAACTCGATGCCGAACGCCATATCGTGTTCGGGTACCTCAGTCAGGACATGCTACAGACGGAGGGCGCCACCCCGGACGAAACGGAAGGCGTGGCTGAGTATTTGCGGGGAGTGCAAGAGGCGACCGTGGTGGTACTGATGAAGGAAACTCCGGAGGGCGAAATGCGGATTAGCATGCGCTCGCGTCCCGAGGTTGACGTATCGGCCATCGCAACCGCACTCGGTGGGGGCGGTCACCGGCAAGCGGCCGGGTGCACAATCCCGGGGCCGTACCTGGCTGCCAAAGAAGTAATCACCGAAACGTTTGACCGCCTGAATCCGCGGTGATCAGCGGCATATTGCCGATTGATAAGCCCGTCGGATGGACCTCCCACGACGTGGTCGCGAAGGTCCGCCGGCTCGCCGGTCAGAAGCAAGTGGGTCATGCCGGCACGCTGGATCCACTTGCCACTGGAGTGTTGCTCGTCGTCCTGGGCGATGCGACTCGGCTGTCCTCGTACCTGATGGAGTCCACGAAGGTCTATTGCGCTGAGGTGGTATTTGGGATACGCACCGCAACCGACGACGCGGAAGCGCCGGTTCTGGAACGCACTGATGTGTCGAATCTCGATCGGAAGCAGATAGAAGAGTCGTTGTCGGCATTTACCGGAGAGCTCCAGCAGGTGCCTCCGGCCTACGCTGCGGTGCGGCACGGCGGCAAGAAGCTCTATACGCTGGCTCGCAAGGGTATAGCCGTGGAGCCCGAACCCAGGCCGGTGGTCGTGCACTCCATCGATTTGGTCTCCTGGCACCCCCCG
>DAINCT010000329.1:0-4975 GCA_036732245.1 Chloroflexota bacterium
GGTGTAGAGGGTTGCGCGTCGAGGCAGCGACGTCCATTATGAAAGCAATCACTGTTGCCCCTTGCGCGACACGAGACGCCCCATGTCGAAAGCCGCCACCGAGGCCCCGTCCCGGGAATCCGCGTTTGATTTTCTGCGACCGACCGGCTGGTTGGTCGATTTTGGTCGGGCTGCAGGGCTTTTCTGGCGAGACAACGCGCCCGGCATGGCGGGTACGATTGCCTTCTTCGGTTTCCTCTCCGTCATTCCGCTCGTGCTGCTGTTCTTCGCCCTGGCCGGCAGCGTGCTCAACGGTCGGGTCTCTGATACAGAGATCCGGCATCTCTTCCACAACGTGACTCCCGGGCTCTCACAACAGCAGTTCCTGATCACGTACTGGCATCCGATCCAGCACAGCAGGGTCGCGAATACGATCCTCGGTGTGGTCTCACTGCTCCTCGGCACGCTCGGGCTCCATGACTCGGTGGATTGGGCTGTCAACCATCTGTGGCGATCCCCTCGATCGCGCGGCTTTTGGATCGCCAAATTACGAGGCGTGGCCGTGGTCATGTGGGTGACAGTCTTTGCCGTACTCTCGCTGGTACTCACGGCCGTCTGGACAATTCTGCTCTCCACGGCTCACGCCGGCGGCCTGCTTTCCCAGGGATGGGTAGCGCTCGTGCCGTCCCTTTTACTGGACACCATGCTCTTCACCGCGCTGTACAAGCTAACCCCCATGGTGCACGTGCATCTCAAGCCGGCGCTGACCGCCGGGTTTGTGGGCGCGCTACTCTGGGAGGTATCGAAGATCGGTTTTGGGTGGTGGGTGCTCGGGGTGAGTTCATACAACCGCGTGTACGGACCGCTTGCTTCGAGCGTCATTGTTATGCTCTGGCTCTGGATCTCTGCCATGATCTTCCTCTACGGCGCGGCGCTTTCGGTGGTGGTCCAGAGGCGCAGTACAACGTCCGGGGTGCAGGCGGAGGCGTTACTCCGATGACACATTATCTATTCCCTTTGATCATGTGAGGTGTGAGTGGAAATGCGCCGTGGAGGCGAGAGGAGTGCCGGATGGACGCTTTAGCCGTAACCGATCTGACCGCCGTACTCAACCATGCACTTGAATTTTGGCCGCGTCTCATTCGGTTCAATCCCCGCCAGCAGGGAACTTTGATCGGGCTACCCCGACCCTATCTGGTCCCGGCCGATGGTCCAATGTTTGAGGAGATGTACTACTGGGACAGCTTCTTCATGGGCCTCGGTCTGGTTGGAACCGAACACGAAGATCTGATCTTCGACCTGGCGGAGAACCTGGCCTATCTATTTCGACGTTTTGGTATCATCCCTAACGGCAATCGGTACTACTTTCTCTCACGCAGTCAGCCTCCTTTTTTCACGCAGCTCGTCTGGATGGCGTACGAACTCAAGCAGAGCCGGGGAGACCCTGACGCCGATCGCTATCTCGCATCGATGATGCGCCTGGCGGAGGTGGAGCACGACACCGTCTGGATGGGCACGGCTCAGCCGCACCTCCGTCAGGTGTTCGGCGGCCTATCTCGCTATTTCGACATCAATTTCCTGGACATGCTGGCGTCGTGCGAGAGCGGTTGGGATCATTCCACGCGCTGCGATGATCTCTGGCTGCAACATCTTCCGGTCGACCTGAACTCGATTCTCTACGTGCGAGAGTTGGATTTCGCCCGCGCCGCCGACGTTTTGGATAAGCCCAAACGGGCCGCCAATTGGCGTGACCGGGCGGCCGCACGGGCGGGCGCCATGCACCGGTTCATGTGGGATGACGAGGAAGGATTCTACTTCGACTATGACTGGGCGAACCAGAAGCGAAATCCGCACACCTCTCTGGCCGGTTTCTATCCTCTCTGGGCTGGTCTCGCTACCCCCGAACAGGCGGAGCGCATGGTCCACTCTTGGTTGCCTCGGTTCGAGCACCCCGGCGGCCTGGTAACGACCAATCAGGAGCAGGCCGGCCGGCAGTGGGCCTTCCCCAACGGCTGGGCCCCGTTGCAGTGGCTCGTGGTCGCCGGCCTGGAACGGTACGGCTACAAGGCTGAGGCGCGAAGGATCATGGAGAAGTGGTGCACCAATTGCGCCGCCGTCTTCGCGGCCACCGGGGCCATGTGGGAGAAATACAACGTGGTCCAGACCGGTGCCGGCGCCGAGGTCGGACTGTACGGCTCTCTAGCTGGCTTTGGCTGGACTAACGGCGTCTTCGTGGATTTCGCCAGACGCCTGGAAGCCTCGAAGTAGCTCCGACCTCCCATTGTCTACCCTCATTCGCACCGAGGCCGGAGTAGGGAACGGCCGGCGTGCCGTTCCGCCCATCTGTCCTGGAACATCTGTAACCACGCGAAAAACCGTAACTTGCGCGATAATCTGGACAGCAAACCTCGTCAGCGCGGGCCACCGGCGCCGGCCGGCTGTAGGCCGGGGCTCCGTCCCCGGCGCGTATCCACGCGACACGTGCTCTGCATTATGAAGCAGATTCGCAGGATATCGGCATCACTTTGCAAGGGAGACCAACTGTGGCACTGGAAATGAGAGACATCTGCGAACGTTGCGAGACTGGACTGTCATTGGATAGCCAGGCGTTCATCTGCAGCCACGAGTGCACGTTCTGCCCGGCGTGCGCGGAAGGCATGATCTTCATCTGTCCAAACTGCGGCGGGGAACTGGTGCGCCGTCCGCGCCGCGCTCCGTCGACCATGTGAACGATTCGCTCGTATCGGCGGATTTCGCCGTCCCGGTTGGCTTTGAAACCGAGTGCTTCGTGCTGCGCCCGCTCACGATCCACGACGTGGTGAAGGACTACGACGCCATGGTGTCGCGCGGCGGTGAGCACGTCAACCTGACGCTGGAGCAAAATCTGATCGATCTGGGCTGGCATCAGGTAGAGTTTCAGCGTCGATCCTCCTTTACCTACACCGTCATGTCGACCGACGGCACGCGCTGCTTGGGATGTGTCTATATCTATCCCTCCAGAACGGAGGCTGTAGACGCCGATATTCACCTTTGGGTCCGCGGAGATGAACAGGATACTGGGCTCGACGGGTATCTCTACGACTCGATCCGCCGCTGGATTGACGATACCTGGTGCTTCAACCGGGTCGCGTACCCGCAACGATCGGATTGATCCGTGGTCCCGTGGTGGATGCGTCAGACCGGGATCAACAACCGATTTCGCGACGCAATAGCGCGCGCGTCGCTCCGTGCCAACAAAGCACGGTCGAAGTCTTCGGACTGATCCCGCAGGCTCTGAAAATCCGAGCGGCCGAGCGAATAGAGCTCGACCGTATCGACCGCCCGACAGGTCGCCGTGCGGGGAACGTCGCGCAGCAGGGCGGTCTCACCAAAATAATCCCCGCGAGAAAGCGTGCTGAGCGACACTTCATCTCTACCGACCGGCTGTTGGACCACCTCCACGGTGCCGCCCCTGATGAGGTACATCCGGTCGCTGATATCGCCTTCCTGGATGATGACGTGTCCTGGCGCAAATCGATCCAACTCCAGACGCTGCACGACCGTGTCGAGCAGTTCGATTGATAGCTGATTGAGAACGGGCACCTGGAGAAGGAAGACACGCATGTCAATCACCCGCTCCGCGCGGATTAAGATCGGGATCGATCCCGCCAAGACCACCAATCCGAGAAGCGCAATCACCGCGCACGCCGTGCGGGCACCCAAGCTCGAGACGGCCGGACTGACGATCAGTGCTCCAATCAGCATGGACCAGATGATGATGGATTCAAAGGCCCCAAAGACACGTCCCAAGAGCCGCCGCGGCGTGGTGGCTTGAATGATCGTGATCGCCGTAATTTTCGCGAAGGCGTCGGCGAAACCGGTAAGAAACCAGAAAGCAAAGGGGAGCGCGCCGGCTGGACTCAGGCCAAACAAGATCTCGGCGATCGAACTGGCACCCGCTCCAACCGCGAATACCAGAATCGCACTGCGGCGCGAGACCAGCGGTCCGATCAGGAATCCGCCCAGCAACCCGCCCACGGCATAGGCGGCGTTCAAGAGACCGATGCCTTGCGTGCCGAGGTGAAAAACTTGACTGGCCAGCACTACCGATAGCGCCCAGTACGCCCCTCCGAACAGGGTCAACCCTGCCCAGCTCAGCGCGATCGCAAGCAGTGCACGATCGCTGTCACTCTTCAGAAAGCGCAATCCGCCCAGCGTATACGCCAGACGGTCCTCCCGTGCTGCCGTAGATTCTTGCCGTGGAATCCCCGCCACGGCAACCGCACCGGCTGCCAATAGCAGACCCACACTCGAGGTCACGAGCACTGTCTGGATCGTGCTGAAGACGAGAGTGAATCCGGCCAGGGCCGGACCGGCGCCAAACGCGGCCATGTCGATCTGCCCCATGACACTGTTCGCGCTCACCAACTGGTCTTCCGTCACGACGGACGGCACGGAGGCAAGCAAAGCCGGACGGAACACGCTGGAGAGCAGTGCTGCCATGAATACGAGCGGAAACGCCAGCGGGAGCGTGGCCTGCGAGTGCACCACGAGGAGGCCGAGCATCACGACAGCGCGTCCCACATTCGCTGCCACCATCGCTTTCTTGCGATCTACCCGGTCGGTAATGGCGCCGGCGACCGGAACGAGCAGAGCGTACGGCAACAGGCGGGTGAGCGTGAGCAAGGCGACGACCGTTGCGGCGTGGGTGAGGCGGTACGAGAGGATGAAGAGGGCAACGACGTAGAGCCAATCGATCAGAGTCGACAGGGTGTACGCGCCAAAGAGCAAGCGAAAGGCCCGGTTGCTGCCCACGACGCTGTACGGACCGAGCCAACCGGGCTGGATCCGCTCTCCGCTCTCCACCGTCATGCACGCATGTCGGTGAACCCTGCCACGTCGAGATCTGGCCGGGCGCGGGTGGTCTGTGATACCACTTCCGACCGGATCAGTCGAACAAACAAGTGTACGCGCATGGTTGCTCGATGGTACATGAGCAATCCATTCAGGGTTTAGC
>DAINCT010000330.1:0-4951 GCA_036732245.1 Chloroflexota bacterium
ACGGCATCATGCAAGAGGTCGCGGAGCAAACCGGTGGCCAGGTACGTCTCGCCCCGGGGACCTTGTACCGCTCAATCAAGCAACTCGTCGGCACGGGTATGATCACCGAATGCGACGAGCGTCCCGATCCCGAGCTTGACGATGAGCGACGCAGGTACTATCAAATTACCGAGCAGGGGCGGCACACCGCGCAACAGGAGGCTGAGCGATTGGCTCGGCTCGTGCAGGTTGCGTGGGCCAGGCACCTCTTACCCGGAACAGGGCGATTCCTTCTGGAAGGCACGGAATGAGCGTCTCCAATGTTCGCGAGCGCAGCGTCGATCTTTCCGCCCGCATCTACACGTTATTGCTCATCGCCTATCCCCCAACCTTCCGGCGCGAGTTCGGCCGGCAAATGGTACAGGTGTTTCGAGCCGCGTGCCGCCACTCGGTGCAGGAAAGTTCCGGGGGCTTGATGCGTTTCTGGCTTCATGCTCTGACTGATCTCGTCGCCTCTGCGTCCGCGGAACGGCTCTCCGACCGGCGTGCGCGAAGCGGGTCGAGTAGTCCCTATCTGTATATGGCGGCACTGATTCTGTCTCTCAGCACCGGTTATCTGCATCTCCGAGCCGATGCCGATGCCCTCTCGGTAGGACTCTTACTCGGCGGCGCATGTATATTCGGTCTCGTGCATCCGAAGGGCGCTTTACGATTCGCCTTGATTCTGGGTCTGGGGATTCCGGCTGCTTTGCTCGTTGCTCACGGCGGGGCGGCTCCCTCGATCCCCCACCGAGATGCAGACCTGCCGTTACCTGCGGCATTCATACCTGCACTGTTGGGAGCCTACACCGGAGTCATTGCGCATCGCATCTTCTCGCGGCTGGCCGGTTCGTTGAAGTTTGGCCGGCAGGAGCTGTTTTAGCGGCCTCCGCGTGAACTCCGGCTGAGCGCGACCAGGCTACACTTCCTCCAACCGCGACATACAGTGACGTAGTGGCTGCTGTGGATTGACCAGGATCGCCAAGGTCGGGCGTCCGGCTGAATGGAGGGCGATTTCACGATGGGAGGAGCGTACAGTGGGACGAATCGCACCGCACACCGAGAAACACTTTTCCGGCTCGGAGACCGTACGCGACGTCGTCATCGGCATGTCGGACGGACTGACCGTCCCTTTCGCGCTGGCCGCCGGACTCGCGGGCGCGGTATCCACGCACGTCTTGATCGTCATCGGCGGCCTGGCCGAGATGGCGGCCGGCTCGATTGCCATGGGCATGGGTGGGTTCCTGGCGGCGCGCAGTGACGCTGATTCGTACGGGGCTGAGGTGCAGAGAGAACGGCAAGAGATTGAAGAGGTCCCGGAGGCCGAACGAAAGGAAGTGGAGGGGATCTTCGCCGGTTACGGCCTCGAAGGGCAGTCACTGCGTGATGCCACCGCGGCAATCTGCTCGAACAAGGACGGATGGGTGCGGTTCATGATGCGTGAGGAACTGGGGCTGGAAGAACCTCACCCCAATCGAGCATTACGCTCATCGCTCACCATCGGTGGATCCTACATTGCCGGTGGGCTCGTTCCCTTGCTGCCCTACTTCACCCCGCTTTCGATCTCCTCCGCCTTGATCCTCTCCGCCATCGTCACACTCATTGCCCTGGCGGCGTTCGGCTGGTTCAAAGGTCGATTTACGGGAGTCAGCGCTCTGAAAAGTGCCGGTCAGACCGTGTTGGTCGGTGGCCTGGCCGCCGGGGCGGCATATCTCATCGCGCGCGTGATCTCGGGAGTCGGGGGATGAGAGCGAAATAAAGGTCGACCTCCGCTCACATCACCGACCTGAGTGGTCTCAGGCGCATGCCCACCTACTTTTTCGTTCCCTCCGCGCAGCTCTCTTATCCGCCGTGGTGACGGAGCGACAGCCACTGGACCCAGCTGGCATCCAGCGGCAGGAAGACGAGCGCCGCGATCACGCCGAGCACCACGCTTCCTACCACCAGCGATTCCCGGGTGACGCGACCGCGTAGCGCGCTCCCCGTGGATGAGACATCCGCCAGCGCCAGACTGGGAGAGCGCCAGACATACGTGAGGAGGTGGACCGCCATGAAGACAAACCAGGCAAAAAACGCATACGTGTGGATCGTCCGAGTCGTGTCGCGCTGCTGTGGCCCCAGCAGCAGAAGTAAGACGCCGGTCCCGAAAAGGGTGACCGTGCAGAGCACGAGGATGGGCGCAATGGTCCGGGGAATGGGGCTGGGCGGACCCGCCTGGCGATACGCTCGATTTCCGGTGTAGTAACGCGTGAATCGGTAGCCGGTGCTCGCCAGCTTGAGTCCGATCGGTGGAATGAGGAGCAGGCCGACAAACACGTGCACGCCAAACATCCCACGGACACTCAAGACGGTGAATCCCTCGACCGCCAGCAGTACCAGGAGCACTAGCCCGGTCGTGGCTGTGAGCCGTTCGTTTCCCTGCACCCCGCTTGTCCTACCAGCGACCACCAGTACCCCCTTTGCATGTTCCACAAGAGACAATATCAAGATTATATCCACTGTGGTCATAGAAAGTGCTGAGAAAGGAAACGCACACCAGGTGGAACCCTCGTCCATGTGACCGTTTGTTCGCCCACTTATAATGGGGGCGTATATCGCCGTCCTGTGAGCCCGCGAGTCGGGCTTCTGTTGTTTTCTTGGGAGTTGCCTCGTGGCTGGAGATGGAATCACGCGCCTGCCCTCGCCGTACCTGGATACCGTGCGGGAGCGCGTCGTCTTCTTCGACGGCGCGATGGGAACGTCGATTCAGGGCTACGATCTCACGGCCGAGGATTTTGGCGGCAAAGAAGGCTGCAACGATTACCTGACGCTCACCCGCCCTCACATCATCGAGGAGATTCATGGCTCCTTCATGGAGGTGGGATGCAACGTTCTCGAGACTAATACCTTCAACGCCAGTCGCCTCCGCCTGGCGGAGTACGGTCTCCAAGACAAGCTGTATGAACTGAACTTTGCAGCGGCACAGATCGCGCGCGGCGTGGCCGATCGCTTCACCACCCCCGAATGTCTCCGCTTTGTAGCGGGATCGATGGGACCGACCGGGAAACTGCTGTCGTCGGAAGACTCTGCCCTCAGCGACCTCACCTTCGACGATCTGGCCGGTGTCTTCGCCGAGCAAGCGAAGCCACTGGTGGAGGGCGGCGTCGATCTTCTCATCATCGAAACCATGTTCGACATGCTGGAACTCAAAGCTGCGATTTTCGGCATCCGAAAATACTTCCGAGAATCCGGTCGCTGGGTACCAATTCAGGCCCAGGTCACCCTCGATTTATCCGGACGAATGCTCTTCGGCAACGATATCGGCGCCGTCACCACCACGTTGAGTGCCCTCGATATCCAGGTCCTCGGGCTCAATTGCAGCACCGGTCCCGAATACATGCGCGAGCCGGTGCGCTATCTCACCGAGTATTGCCCCAAATTCATCTCGGTCATCCCCAACGCCGGCATCCCCCTCAATGAGGGAGGCGACGCGGTGTATCCCCTGTCGCCGGAGGCCCTGGCCGACGCGCACGAGGAATTCGTGGCGGAGTACGGGGTCAATATTGTCGGCGGGTGCTGCGGCACGACACCGGCGCATCTCAAGGCGGTCGTGGATCGTATCGGGATTCGAGCGCCCAAAGATCGCGAAGTAACGCAGGTTCCATCCGTGGCCAGCGGGGTTCATGCCGTGCCGCTGCACCAGGAGCCGGCGCCCATGCTGGTGGGCGAACGCGTCAACTCAACCGGCAGCCGTAAGGTCAAGCGACTCCTGCTGAACGACGATTACGAGGGGATCGTAGATGTGGCGCGTGACCAGACCGACGGCGGAGCCCACGTCCTGGATGTGCAGGTGGCAGTGACGGAGCGCATCGACGAGACCGAACAGATGTGCACGCTGGTCAAGAAGCTGAGCCTGAGCGTGGATGCGCCGTTGGTACTCGATTCCACCGACGCGGAGGTGGTGACCGAGGCGCTGAAACGCGCGCCCGGGCGCACTATCATCAACTCGATCAACCTGGAGAATGGACGCGAACGCACCGACACCGTGCTGAACCAGGCGCGGGAACATGGCGCCGTGGTCGTTGCGCTCACCATCGACGAAGAAGGCATGGCCCGCGAGGTAGAACATAAAGTCCGCGTAGCGAAGCGTATCTACGATATCGCCGTCAACGAGTACGGCCTGGCGCCGCACGATCTCATCTTCGACGCGCTGACATTGCCTCTTACCACCGGCGACATGGCCGAGGCCAATGGCGCCAAGAACACCCTGGAGGGTATCCGGCGCATCGAGGCGGAGTGCCCGGGCGTGTTGACGGTTCTGGGCATCAGCAACGTCTCCTTTGGGATCGCACCCCACGCGCGTGCCGTGCTCAATTCGGTGTTCATGTACCACGCCGTCAGCGCCGGGCTCGATCTGGCCATCGTCAATCCCAAAGACGTCATTCCCTATGCGGAGATTCCCTCCGAGCAGCGGAAGCTGTCCGAGGATCTGATCTACAACCGGCGCGAAGATGCGCTTTCTCGTTTCATCGAGTACTTCGAGCAGCACGGCACGCCCACCGGCGCACAGGACAGTACCGAGGATCCGATGGAGGATATGTCCGCCGAAGAGCGAATCCACTATCAGATCGTCCACCGCAAGAAAGACGGTATCGAAGCCAATATCGACGAAGCGCTCACCCGTCAGGACGCGGTCGCCGTTCTGAACAAGGTGATGCTTCCTGCCATGAAAGAGGTCGGCGATAAGTTTGGCGCTGGTGAGCTGATCCTACCGTTCGTGCTGCAATCGGCCGAGGTGATGAAACGCGCCGTGGCCCACCTCGAGCAGTTTCTGGAGAAACGCGAAGGCTCGACCAAGGGCACAGTGGTACTGGCTACCGTGTTTGGTGATGTGCACGATATCGGCAAGAATCTGGTCAATACCATCCTGACCAATAACGGCTACACCGTTCAC
>DAINCT010000331.1:0-4944 GCA_036732245.1 Chloroflexota bacterium
CGCTCCGGCCGTCCGGGCCAACACCCCTTGCACCTCATGGACCATGAGGCATCCTCCTCTCGAATGTAATTACGAGCCTCGTTGAATCCACTCTTGGAGGTGCGGCCGCTCCGTCCCGATTGTCGTCGGCTTCCCGTGTCCCGGATACACCACCGTGTCATCGGGCAGTGTGAAGAGTCTCGACTCGATATTTTCGATGATCGCTCGAAAATTCCCGTCAGGACGCTGCGTGTTTCCTGGTCCGCCCGGGAAAAGGGTATCTCCGGCAATCAAGATTCCATCGGTCAGGAACGACACCCCTCCGGGCGAGTGTCCGGGTGTAGAGATGGCACGCACCTCTGAGGTACCAAACCGAAACACGTCGCCGTCGTGAATCTCAAAATCCGGCTCTAACGGGAGACGAGTTGCCTCTCGGCCATCGATTCCGACCGGCGCTGAGGTGGCCGCTTTGACCTGCTGTAGCGCCTCGACATGGTCGCCGTCGGCGTGAGTAAACAGGATGTACTGGAGGTTGGTTCCTTGGAGCTCCGTGAGAATGCGCCCTGCATCCACCGGCGCGTCGAAGAGGATACTGTCACGCGTCTCCGAGTCGATCAGGATGTACACGTTGTTATCCATCGGGCCAACCGAGAACGATTTCAGTTCGACTTGAGATGCCATTCAATCACCTCTACTCATGGTTCCTACTCGCCAGTCTATATTGCAGAGCTCGCGCAACCGGCTCATCGTGTCGATCGCAGGTCTTGTGCGGACTCTCCGGAATGTTTCGACGCATGTAGATGATCACCAACCCAGCGACCGGACCGATGAAGATTGCCGTGCCAGGCACGACCAGGTGGTAGGGCATCTTCATCGCAAAAATCAGTTTGTCACCTGATCGACAATCGTTTCTGCAACGCGTACAGTGGGAGCGAGCTTGATTAATCGCAGGTGAGTGAGTACATGGATGATGGAGCCGACAGAACAGGCGCTCTAACCATCGGAGTGCCGCGCGAACGAGTTAGGAACGAACGACGAGTGGCTCTGATCCCCGAGTCGGTTGCGGAGTTAACTGCTCTCGGACATTCGGTGGTTGTCGAAACCGGCGCCGGCCGGCAGGCGTATTTTGACGACGAAGCGTATGCACTGGCCGGGGCGCGCATCGAAGTCCGCGAGGATGCCGTACATCGGTCCGCGGACATTTTGGTCAAGGTCCAGCCGCCGTTATTCGAGGAAATCGAGTTGATGCGGCCGGAAACGCTTCTTATATCCTTCCTTGATCCTGTCAGGGATGCGGGAGTCTTGAACCATCTCGCGGCCAGGGGAGTGGTGGCATTCAGCTTCAATGCCGTGCCGCGGACCACCCGGGCCCAGTCAATGGATGCCATGTCCGCCATGAGCACGGTCGCGGGCTACAAGGCGGTGCTCATGGCGGCAAACGCGCTTGGCCGCTTCTTTCCAATGCTGATGACCGCAGCGGGTACCGTTCCGCCGGCGCAGGTAGTGGTAATCGGCGCCGGCGTGGCGGGCCTCCAGGCACTGGCCACCGCGAGACGCCTGGGCGCCAGAACGGCCGCGTGCGACACGCGCCCGGCGGTGCGAGAGCAGATCGAGAGCGTGGGCGCGGTGTTCATCGACATGTCCGTACCGGTGGAAAATGCGGAAGGCGCGGGGGGGTATGCTCGTGCGCTGGACGCCGATGTACAGCGGTTGGAACGCGACGCGATTCGAGAGCAAATCGAAGCCGCCGACGTGGTTATCAGTACGGCGCAGGTACCCGGCGCACGCGCACCACTCCTCATCGACGACGCCATGGTGCGCGCCATGCGGCCAGGCTCGGTCATCGTGGATTTAGCCGCCGAGACCGGCGGAAACTGCGAGCTGACGGTGGTCGGAGAAACGGTCACGCACCACGGCATCACCATCATTGGACCGGCCAATCTTCCGGCAAGCGTGCCCACGCATGCCAGTCAGATGTATGCGCGCACTGTACTGACCGTCGTCAAGTACGTAACCAAGGATGGTGCGCTACGACTCGACCCGGATGATGAAATTCTTCGCGCCGCCTGTCTTACCGCCGCCGTACCGCACGGGGCGTGAGCAGCGAGAAAGGGAAAGCACAGCACTCATGAATGAGACTCTCCTAGGAGCCTACGTTTTCTTCCTGGCGATCATCGTGGGATTTCAGGTCGTATCACGTGTCCCCTCGATGTTGCACACGCCGCTCATGTCGGGCACCAACGCGATCCATGGGGTGGTGCTGATTAGCGGCATTCTCGTCGCCGGCCAGGCGAACAATACGGCGACCAGGATCCTGGGATGTGTCGCCGTCCTGTTGGGCAGCTTGAATGTCTTCGGCGGCTTCGTCGTGACGAATCGAATGTTGGAAATGTTTCACGCCGCACCGGACAAACGGTCATGAACTGGCCAGTCGGCATCGCCTATCTCATCGCCAGTCTTACCTTCATCGCGGGACTGCGAATGTTGAGCTCGCCGGTCAGCGCACGCAACGGCAATCTGGTGGCCGCCGCGGGCATGGCTCTAGCTCTGGCAGTCACTTTCTTCTTGCCGGGTATGAAGATCGGTAACTTCTGGTTCATTTTTGTGGCGATGGCGGTTGGGGCGGCGCTGGGAAGCGGCAGCGCGCTCAAGGTCAAGATGACCTCCATGCCTCAGATGGTCGCGATCTTCAACGGCATGGGAGGCGGCGCAGCCTCACTTGGCTCGGTGCTCGAGTACGTCCATAAGACGCCTCAATCCTCGCAAGTGATGGCCGTGGGGCTAAGCGCGGCCATCGGCGCGGTCTCGTTCACCGGTAGCATTATTGCCTTTGCCAAACTCCAGGAAATCATTCAGGGCAACGCTCACAAGTGGCGGTGGGCGCAGGTGCTGAGCGGAGTGCTCGTCCTGGCCATCGTGGGCCTCGTAGTCGTGTTGATGACGGGCTCGGCGAGCGGTGACACCGGCACGATCATGTTGGTTGGACTCACCGCACTGGCGCTCATCCTTGGGGTTGTACTCGTGACGCCCATCGGCGGTGCCGATATGCCGGTAGTCATCGCTCTCATGAACTCCATGACCGGCGTTGCCGTTGCTCTTGCGGGATTCGTGCTCAATAACGAGTTACTAATCGTGGCCGGTGCACTGGTCGGAGCGTCCGGTACATTGCTTACGGTTCTCATGGGTCGGGCCATGAACCGACCACTCACGAACGTGCTGTTCGGTGGTTTTGGAGCGGTCAGTGCCGCGGGAGGAATGGAACTCCCAGTCGGCGCCACGGTCCGAGAAACATCGGTCGACGACGCCGCCATGCTCATGTGCTACTCGCAGCGGGTCGTGATCGTACCGGGCTACGGGCTGGCAGTGGCACAGGCACAACATCAGGTACGCGAGCTCGCCGATCTGCTGCTGGAACGCGGTGTTCAGGTCAAATTCGCGATACATCCGGTGGCCGGTCGCATGCCCGGACACATGAATGTCCTGCTCGCGGAGGCAGATGTCCCGTACGACCTGGTGTATGAGATGGATGCCATCAACGGCGAGTTTCCCAGCACGGACATTGTCCTCGTGGTCGGTGCGAACGACATCACCAATCCCGGCGCCCGTGATGATCCTCACAGCGAAATCTACGGGATGCCCATTTTGAATGTCGACTACGCGCGGCAAGTTATCGTCCTGAAGAGAAGCATGCGGCCCGGGTTCGCCGGCATAGACAATCCGCTGTACTACGACCCGAAGACCGCGATGCTATTCGGCGACGCCCGGTCCTCCCTGCAGAAGCTGGTCGCGGCCGTCAAAGCTGTCGCGAAGCCACGCGCGTCCAGGCGATCGGATGAGGGTAAGAATCTCCAGGAGGCGCATCGGTCGTAAACCACCCATGGTCGAGCACCAATTTGCACGGCTTGACGGATGCAGCGCCAGGTTCGGGCAACACGGTATCATCTCAATTAGCCCGCGCTACTCTGGCGGCGAACACCGAAGCGGGCTACCACCACGCAGGGAAGGCTGGGATAGAAGTGTGAAGCCAACAGAAGTCCGCGATCCCAGCTACTACCACAAGGTTGTAGATTGCCAGTGGGCCTGTCCCGCCCACACGAATGTTCCCGAATACATCCGCTTGATCGCTCAGGGCCGGTACACCGACGCCTATATGGTCAACCGTGAGTCCAACGTGTTTCCGGGCGTGCTTGGCAGGACCTGCGACCGGCCATGTGAGCCGGCTTGCCGTAGAGAGCGCGTGGATGGGACGCCGGTCGCGATCTGCCGGTTGAAGCGGGTGGCCTCAGATCTACGCGATGACATCGACGATCGACTCCCGACCATCCCTTCTAACAAGAACGGGAAACGGATCGCGTGTATCGGCGCCGGCCCGTCCTCCCTCACAGTCGCGAACGACCTGATGCCGCTCGGCTATCAGGTGGACATCTTCGAAAAGCACGATAAGCCGGGCGGCTTGATGCGGACCAATATTCCTGCCTTCCGCTTGCCGGAGTCTGTTCTCCAGGAGGAAATCGACTACATCCTTCATATGGGCGTCGACATCCACTACAACAGTCCTGTGACAAGCCTCCGATCGCTCTTGGACGGCGGTTACGGCGCGATCTTCGTGGGCAGCGGAGCGCCGCGCGGCAAGAACCTCGAATTGCCGGGACGTTATGATGTCGACCGCATTCATATCGGCATCGACTGGCTGGAGTCCATCGCCTTTGATCACATCGACTCGATCGGCGAGCGCGTTCTCATCATTGGCGTGGGCAACACCGCTATGGATTGCTGTCGCTCCTCTCGAAGAATGGGTGGCAAGGACATCAAAGTGATGGCGCGCCGTCCACGCGGCTTCTTCAAAGCCTCTCCCTGGGAGCTGGACGATGCGGAAGAGGAAGGCGTCGAGATTGTCGTCAACCACGCGCCCAAGCGCTTCGTCGTGGAGGACGGGCGCCTGGTAGGAATGGAGTTCGAGCGGCT
>DAINCT010000332.1:0-4937 GCA_036732245.1 Chloroflexota bacterium
ACTGAGAGCTTTCCCTACCTCACCGCCCGATCGATCGCGGTGGGTGAGGTCCCTGTCCTGGCGCTGCGCGTGACGTATGTCGGCGAACTGGGCTGGGAGTTATACGCCCCGATGGAGTACGGGCGCGCCCTGTGGGATCTGCTGTGGGAGGCCGGTTGGGACCATGGCATGATGGCGGCCGGCTATCGAGCCATCGACTCGCTGCGGCTGGAAAAGGGGTATCGATATTGGAGCACCGATATTCACAGCGAGTACAACCCCTATGAGGCCGGCCTCGGCTTCGCCGTCCGTCTGCGGAAAGGAGATTTCCTGGGGCGTGACGCGCTCCTGGAGATCCGAGAACGAGGTCTGAAGCGGAAGCTTTGCTGCTTGACCCTGGCCGATGGATCCGCTGTGGCTATGGGCGGTGAACCGCTCATGGACGGCAACCACGTCCTGGGACGAGTAACCAGTGGTGGGTACGGCTACACCATCGGGCACTCGATCGCGTACGGCTATTTGCCGATAGCACACTCGGAGCCCGGCACAACGGTCGAAGTTTTGTGGTTTGGTGAACGCATTACGGCGACGGTGGAGCGCGAGCCGCTGTATGACCCGGCGAATAGCCGTATCAAGGAGGTGAGCGCGGAAACAGTGCACAGCTAAATCCGGAACCGACAGATCGCACGGCGGTTCGCGCCGCCATTCGTGAGGAGGAATTATTCGAAATGGCAGATACCCTTACTCCGGTTCCCAGCACCCAGGACGAGCGTGATGCCCACCACCTGGCCTCGCTCGGCTATCGGCAGGAACTGCAGCGCACCCTTGGCCTGTTTTCCAACTTTGCGGTGGCGTTTTCGTACATCTCAGTGTCGACCGGCACCTTTGCCCTGTTCGCGCTTGGTATCGCCACGGGTGGACCTGCCTTCTTCTGGAGCTGGCCCATCGTGGCCGCGGGACAATTCCTGGTGGCGTTGAACTTCGCCGAACTGTCTTCGCACTATCCGGTGGCCGGCTCGATCTACCAATGGAGTAAGCGCATCTCCGGACCAGCGACCGGCTGGATGATCGGCTGGTTTTATCTAGGGGCGACGCTGTTGACCGTCACCTCGGTTGCCTTCACCCTCCCGTTCACCCTGGTACCACTCTTCCAGAACAACTTCGGATGGGTGCTGGACGCGGGAACCGAGGTGAGAATCGCACTCATCACGCTGATCGTGACAACGGTGCTCAACATCGCCGGTGTCCGCCTGCTGGCACTCATCAACAATATCGGCGTGATTGCTGAGATCCTTGGCATGTTCGTGTTCGCCTTGATTCTGCTGGTCGCGAGCCATCACCAATCCCTGGGAGTGTTCTTCCAGACGGCGGGGACAGAGCACACGCCAGGGAGTGGCGCCGGGTACACCGGCGTATTCCTGGCGGCAATGTTCATGTCGTTGTTCGTCATCTACGGTTTCGACACCGCCGGCTCCCTGGGTGAGGAGACGAAGAACCCCGGACGTGAAGCACCTCGTGGGGTGCTCCTCTCCATCGGCCTATCCTTCCTTGCCGGTTTGCTGTTCCTGGGCGCCGCCATCCTGGCGATTCCGAACGTCACCAAGATCATGGCCGACCCGAACCCGCTGCCGGACATCATCACCGGTGCATTTGGGAGTAGTTGGGGCAAGGTCTACCTGGCCGTGGTCTCCATCGCCATTTTCGTCTGCACCCTGGCGATCCAGGCCGCGGCCGTTCGACTGGTGTTTTCGATGTCGCGTGACAGGCGCCTTCCGCTGTCCAACCTCTGGTCGAAGGTCCATCCCACCGTCGGCACGCCGATTTATGCGGTGCTCGCTACGGGCGTCCTGGCTGCCATACCCTTGCTGGTCAGCCAGCAGATTGCCGTGCTCGCGATTGGCGCGACGGGCCTCATCTACCTCTCCTACTTCATGACGAACCTGGTGCTCTTGCGCGCTCGCCGGAACGGCTGGCCTCAGGATTCCGCCTGGTTCAACCTGGGACGGTGGGCGATCCCGGCCAACATCGCGGCGCTGGCATACGGCGGAGCGATGCTCATTAATTTCGCGTGGCCGCGTCCCGCATCGAACCCGGTGTTCAGCTCCCTCGCCGCGTGGAGCGCCAAATGGCCAATCCTCGGCGGCGCACCGATCTTCGAGACGTACATCGTGCTGTTGGCGGTGGTCGGCGGCCTGTACTGGTATTTCGTGGAGCGCGACCGGCTCGAACCCACCCACACGCCACATCCGGACGACAGTCGTCAGCCGGTTCTGGCCGGATCGCCGGCCGACAGCGCGTAGGGACGGCGTCCCTACACCATCACTCGATTCAACGCACCCTCGCCCGCAGCATGATGGGACCCGTCTTCCCGGACCGGTCCTATGGTGTTGCGGGCTCTCGGGGCCCCAGCATTAGCTTGTAGACTTAACCATCACCCGCCGTGTACTGAGCAGGTCGTAGGCCGGTCGCTCCGTCGCCGGTGTGGTCGCTCAACCTCGACACAACGCCTGAACAGGGGGACGCACCGTGGAGACCACCAGCCTCGAGCAGGCTCTTTCGAACTCCTTTCTCTTCGAGGGGCTGGAAGACACATATCTCCAGGAACTCGCTCGACGCATGCTGGACGTCCATTACGGCCCCGGGAATACCCTGATCGTCGAAGGTCAGGCCGGGCACTACGGCGGCATGGGCGTGGTCGTCAACGGCTCGCTCAAGGTCGTGCACGGCGGTGACCAGGTGATCGCGCATCTGGGTGCAGGTGACATATTCGGAGAGATGTCCTTGATCGACGAGCAACCTCGCTCCGCAAGCGTGATTGCAGAGGAACCAACCGATGTGGCACTGCTCTCACCACGTGATTTCCGTGCCGCCATCGCCGAACATCCCGACATTGCCATGCGCGTCCTTTACGTCCTCTCCAAGCGGCTGCGCGAAGCCCGGCAACTTCCCACCTCGGTGGTCGACCAGCCGCTGTGACGCGTCATCTCGGGGTCGGGGACAAGCCCCAACGCTACATGCCGGCGATCCCCCGTAGCGTCGCCCCTGGTGGGCGACCCGACCGGGAATATTGCTGCCTCCACATGCAGCTATCTCCTTGCCTCCTCTCTCCTGAAATCTCGCCACACTTCAGCCGAAGTGGCAAGAGGGCGCCCGGTAACGGTGGTAAGTCCAACGGCAGGGGCGCATGATCGAGGAAACCACTCAAGCACCGTGTCAGCACTTCACCCAGATCCGCGAGGTCGAAGCGCACACGAAAGGCTGCGAAGAATGTCTGGCCACCGGCGACTCCTGGACGCACCTGCGTCTCTGCCGCACGTGTGGCCACGTGGGCTGTTGCAACGAGTCCCGCAACATGCACGCCACTCGACACTTTGAGGCGACGGGTCATCCAATCATTCAATCGTTTGAGCCGGGCGAGGATTGGATGTGGTGCTTTGTCGACGGCATAGCCATCAAGGACGGACGCAATACCATCGCCAAAGATATCAGCAAGGATGTGTTGCGTCGCTTGCCGCTCTTTGCCGGACTTTCCGAGGAAGACCTTGAACGCCTGTATCACATGGCCGAACCGGTCTTCATCCCGGAAGGCCGGCGGTTTATCCAGGAAGGGGAGCCAGGGGACACGCTCTACATCGTGCTCGACGGAGAGGTCGAGGTAACCAAGCGACAGGGCGGTCAGGATGTCGTGCTCGCCGTGCGGGGCGTCGGTGAGTTCTTTGGAGAGATGTCGTTGCTCGACGGTGCGCCACGCAATGCCTCGCTTCGCACCCTACGCGACAGTCATCTCCTCGCAGTCAGCCAGGCCGCCTTCGGGACGCTGCTCTCCAGCAGCCCCAGTGCGCCACTGTCGATGCTACACACCGTGACCATGCGCCTCCGCAGCACCCAAACGACCCTGATGCAGCATGAGAAGATGGCTGCACTGGGCACCATGGCCGCCGGCCTCGCCCATGAACTGAACAATCCAGCGGCTGCGATCCGCCGCAACGCGGCCAGTCTGAATGATGCCCTGCCACGTCTGGAGCGCCTCACCAGGCAGCTCGGTGAGCTGAGTCTTAGCTCCGAAGGAGCCGCAGCCGCCGAGGCGCTGCGGGCGGAGGCCGCGAAGCTGGCTGCTGCGCCGGTGCGCTCGGACCCACTCGAACGCAGCGATCGCGAGGATGAACTATTGGAGTGGCTGGAAGACGCCGGCATCGAGGAGGCCTGGGAGATCGCGCCGCTCCTGGCATCCTTCGGGTGGCAGCGAGAGGAGCTGGCAACCTTCACCGAGCCCTTCTCCGAGGATGAACTCAGCGTGGTCCTTCCCTGGCTGGCCGCGCATATCTCAGCCCAGGATTTGCTCGCCGGAGTCCGCACGAGTTCGGAAACGATCTCACAGGTGGTCACCGCCGTAAAGGCCTATTCCTACCTGGATCAGGCACCGGTGCAAAGCGTAGACGTGCACGCCGGGTTGGAAAACACGTTGGTGATCCTCCGGCACAAAACGCGTGCCGGGGTCCGGATCGTCCGCGCGTACGACGATACTCTGCCCCCCATCGAGGCGTATGGCAGCGAGCTCAATCAGGTGTGGACCAACCTGATCGACAACGCCATCGACGCCATGCACGGCGAAGGGGAGATCGTGATCCGCACGTCGGCTACGGCGGACGAGAAGATCGTAGTCGAGATCACCGACAACGGGCCCGGCATCCCGGCGGAGATTCAGGCGCGCATCTTCGAGCCGTTCTTTACGACCAAAGGACCGGGCGCCGGTACCGGCCTGGGACTCCACATCGCCTACAACATTGTCGAGCGGCACCATGGGCGAATTGAAGTCACGTCGGAGCCGGGCAAAACTGTGTTCCGCATTACACTGCCGATCACGCTGGCGTAGAGCACCCTCACCCCGGCCCTCTCCCGCAGAGCACTATCCATTACCCACATCTTGTCAAGGTGAGGCATGCTGAGAGAAAAGGGCG
>DAINCT010000333.1:0-4932 GCA_036732245.1 Chloroflexota bacterium
GGGGTGACGCAAATGGACAAGGTCGTGGGCGTGCTCCAGTGGGCTCTGCGCGAGATGGAGCGGCGGTACCAGCTATTTGCCGGCACGACGGTGCGTAACATTTCACGCTACAACGAGAAAATGGAAGCAAACGGTCTGAAAAAGCTCCCGTATATCGTCTTCATCATCGACGAGCTCGCGGACCTAATGATGGTGGCGCCGGAGGACGTGGAAGACGCCGTATGCCGACTGGCGCAGTTGGCGCGTGCTGCCGGAATCCATCTGGTAATCGCGACGCAACGACCTTCCGTCGACGTCGTAACCGGATTGATCAAAGCGAACTTCCCGGCTCGCATCGCATTTGCAATGACCTCGCAGGTCGACTCTCGCACGATCCTGGATCGGGTCGGCGCCGAGAAACTGTTGGGACGCGGAGACATGCTCTACATGCCGCCCGATGGGCCCAGCACGGTGCGCCTACAGGGAGCCAACGTGACAGACCAGGAACTCGAGCGGCTGGTGGAATTCTGGCAAAGGAGTCCGTTGCAGACAGCGGTCAATCGAATTGCGGCCGAAGAATTCGTGGCCGCACAAAAAGAAGCAGCTGAGACAAACGACGAGCTGTTCGATGAAGCAGCTCGCGTCGTGCGCGAGCACCAGCACGCGTCCGTGTCTCTGCTCCAGCGGCGCCTCAAAGTGGGGTATTCGCGAGCTGCACGCCTCATGGATCAACTTGAGGCCCAGGGAATCGTCGGTGCCGCCGACGGCAGCAAACAGCGGCCGGTCATGGCAGAAGACACGTCGGTGGCATGAGGTACTCCTGGATGCCGGCAACGGCAGTAAAATCGGGATACGCAATAAGCCGTTACCCGCTCGCCGCCGGCGAGCAAAGCACTCTGCCGCGCGCCAAGACATAAAGAAAAATCCAGCCCAGGAGACTTACATGAAACGTTCGCACCAGCCTGCGGGCCAGGTAGAAGTTCAAGTAAAAGGAAGTCACCTTCTCATCACCCAGGCATTGAACGATCAAGTAGTTCAGAAGATGGCCAAGCTGGACCGGTACTTCGACAGATTACAGACCGTTGAGGTGGAGTTGTGCTGGGAGAACACCCGAGAGGCCGACCAGCAATGCCGGGTGGAAGCCACCACCCACGTCAAGGGTCGCACCCTGCGAGTCGTCGCAAGCCACAGCGACATGTACGCTGCGATCGACGAAGTTGTCGATAAGCTCCATCGCTCCTTGAACCGTCAAAAGGAGCGAACCAAGTCCCACGGAACGAACAAAATCGTCGACGTCTTGTCAGAGCACACTGAACCAGACGAGGATGCGCTCGGCGACACCGAAATGGAAGCAGGGCAGGACGCCGTGATTATCCATGAACGGCTCGAGATCAAGCCGCAATTCGAGGAAGAGGCGATCGCGGAAATGGACGCGTCGGGTCTCACGTTTTACGTGTTCATGAACGCACGCAATGAAAGCGTCAATGTCGTGTATCGACACGGTGACGGCAGTTACGGCGTTATCGAGCCGCAGGCCAGCTAGACCGCGCCCTCGTCCTCGCTGTCGTATCGTCGTTCATATTCGTCGTAACTGAGGATTACCAGCGGTTTGTCTTTGTACAAGGCCACCTGAGGAGTGCCGCTTGATGCGGCATGCTCGAGGGCGTCTTTTAACGCAGTCGTGACCTCGATCTTGATCATGTGGTCTCCTTCGCGGGACGGTGACTGACGCGCCGCGCCCCCACTGGCCCTCGCGGGTCTATCTTTGACCATTCTTCCATCCATTACAAAGCGGTAGCATCATGATCGAAAGCGATCGGCGATACTCGTCCTGATGCCACTCATTATACGCCCCCCGGTGCGTTCTGTCATGTCTTTTTACCCTCATATCGTGTCGAATCGATGCCTTAAGTCGATATTCGCGAACACGTCTGTACATTTTCATGCGGTTTGAACCCCACACCCGATTCTAAGCATTCGGTTGATATAGTAAATGGATCGCGAGATGAGAGGACATGGATGATTGACGCGCTGGGTGCTCTCGGACGCCAGGTCGAATCAGGCGACGTGGTCCTGGTACTTGGAGCCTTTCTAGTCGGGTCGTCTCTTCTGTCACTGCTTCTGGTCGCGAGGCGAATCGTTGGAACAAACGGGCGCATCGATGGGTACCGCAGATTTGCCTGGCAGATCGGCGCATTGTTAAGTCTGGAGCAGGCTTACGAATACACCCGCGGCCAGATTACCCCGAACACGCCCGATATCGCTCTCCTGCATTCGTACCGATTGCTCGACCTCGAATGGAAACATGGGCTCTTCGTGGAACAACGTCTCGAACGGTTTTTTTTGCAGTTTCAGCCAATAATGAACGCCATTGACTTGTTCTACGTATTGGGCCATCTCGTTGGAACCGTCGGCGTATTGGTGTGGATTTATCTGCGCAGGCGCGACCGATACGCATTCGTTCGAAACCTCATGATGCTGACCACTGCCATCGCTCTCGTTGCCTTCTATCTCTATCCCACTGCGCCACCCAGAATGCTTGGCAACTATGGTTTTGTAGATCCGTTGCAGCTCTATCATCTGGTGGGAGATGGAGGTTCGCAGCCTGGGTCATTCACGTACAATCCGTACGCCGCCATGCCGAGCCTGCACGTTGCGTACGCGTTGATTGTTGCGTGGGGTCTCGTACTCGCCGAACGCAAAATCTGGATCAAAGCGGCTGCGGTTTTCTACCCTATCGCTATGGCTGCGACAGTTGTTATCTCTGGCAATCATTGGATTCTCGACGTCGTGGGCGCCGCACTCACAGTTGTGGGTGCGGCCGGCATCCTGCTGATCGTGTCCTGGCTGGGCGGTCGCCTATCTTCTCGCCGCAACGCGATTGTTTCCATGACCGGAGGGCAGGCGACATGAGCATGCAAGTCGTTACCGGCGAGGTCAGGAGAGTCGAACTAGATGCCGTCGACGTGACGCTCGTTATCCCGGTCTACGAGGAAGCGGAAAGCGTGACGGAGCTGTACCGGCAGATCGACGCCGCGCTGGAGCCGCTGAATATCAAAGTCCAGATCGTGTTCGTGGACGACGGCAGTCGCGACGGTACATTGGGGTCACTTCAACGTATCTTCGACACCGACCCGCGGGTAGAGGTCCTCAGCCTTCGTCGGAACTTCGGTAAGACGGCGGCCCTGCTGGCCGGCTTTCAGCGAGCGAGCGGCGCGATCGTCATTACGATGGACGGCGACCTGCAAGACGACCCAAAAGAAATTCCGCGATTTCTCGCGGCTTTGGAGGATGAGAAAGATTTGGTCTCGGGGTGGAAGCGCAGCCGGCACGACCCGTTCACGAAGACGGCTCCGTCAAAGGTGTTTAATTTCGTTGTGAGGAAGGCCACCGGCATTCCACTGCACGACTTCAACTGCGGTTTCAAGGCGTACCGACTGGAAGTGCTCGACGAGTTGAAACTATACGGCGAACTGCACCGTTTCATACCTGTCATGGCCTTTTGGAAAGGCTTCAGAATCGGAGAACTCGAAGTCGAACATCATCCTCGACGGTTCGGTCGTTCGAAATTTGGTGCTGGACGGCTCTTCAAGGGGATGCTCGATTTTCTCAAGGTGATGTTCCTGACGCGCTATCTCCAGCGTCCGCTCCAGCTTTTCGGCATCTTGGGCCTGGGTGTGTGGCTGCTGGGCGCTTTAGGATTTCTGTACATTCTCGCCCTCAAGGTCGAGGGACAGCATGTATTCCAGAATCACGGTCCGCTGCTCTTCCTCTCCGGAATCGCGATCATCAGCGGCATTCAACTCTTCATGTTGGGGCTCGTGGGCGAGATGCTGCGGCATTACGCTTTCCGCCCCACCGAGGAGTACAGCGTCAAGCAAGCACTCAAGCACGACTAAGGCTGTGACTACAAAGGCCACATGCGGGGCACGAAGAACCTCTGGAACAGATCGATCGCAAACGAATCGGTCATGCCGGCAATGTAGTCGGCGACCAGTCGCTCCGTTCCTTCCCCTCGAACGTCAGCCTGTATCTCTTCGGGTAGGTGCTCGGCGTGCGCGCACACGTATTCGAAAAGCGCAGTGATGAGGCGCTGTGCCCGTTCGCCCTCAGTGGTCACCACGCGATTGCGATACACATGTAAAAAGAGAAACTCCCGAAGGAGATCAAGTTGCGTGAGCGTTTCGTCGCTCATCGCGACCCTTGGCTGTCCTTGACTGGTCCCTATAATGTCGATTACCACCGTGTTTATTCGTTCTGAACGGCTCGTGCCCAGGTGTCCGATCGCGGACGAAGGCAGATCAAACGGGTCGATCAGCCGAGCTCTGACGGCATCGTCCACATCGTGATTGATATACGCGATGGCATCCGAGAGGCGCACGGTTTCTGCTTCGAGCGTCGATGAAGGTGCGACCGCGTAGCCCGCCAGGCTTTCACGCGGCTTGCGATGTGTCCGGATTCCATCCAACACTTCGGCCGTCAGGTTCAACCCTCGACCAGATTTTTCGAGGTATCGTACTACCCGGAGACTTTGCTCATCGTGGCGATACCCGTCGCCGAGAACTGCATTGAGTGCTTCCTGACCGGCGTGGCCAAATGGTGCGTGCCCCAGATCGTGCGCCAGTGCGATTGCCTCTGAAAGATCTTCGTTTAGTCCCAGAGCCCGCGCTATCACGCGCGAGACCTGTGCCACCTCAAGTACATGACTGAGTCGCGTGGAATAGTGATCTCCGGTTGGGGCGATAAATACCTGGGTTTTTCCGCGCAGACGACGAAAAGCATTGGCGTGAATGATCCGATCGCGATCCCGTTGATAGCACGTGCGCACCGGCGACTCGGGTTCGTCGCGTTCTCTGCCCGCCGACGTCGCGCTGCGTGACGCGTACGGCGCGAGGGTCTCCTCTTCGATTGCCTCGAGTACCTCGGTGGGTAGGCCGGCGTGGTGGAAGCCGA
>DAINCT010000334.1:0-4931 GCA_036732245.1 Chloroflexota bacterium
ACGTCGGGACCCGGATTGGTCAATCGATGAGGCAAGCTGGCATCGAACGCAATCGAATCTCCCGGTTCGAGCTCGAAACTCCTGAAGCCCACGTCGATGATCAGTCTGCCCTCGAGCAGAATCCCGTAGTCCCGTCCGGGATGTCGCTGGGTTTCCGGCGCCGAGGTGGCGCCGGGGGGATACATGCACGCCATGAATTCGAAATCGTGCTCGTCGGTCGGCGTAATTCGCTCCCACATAATGCCGCCCGACAGCTCGATTTTGGCCCGCTCACCCTTACGGACCACCGGGTTCTCGCCGGCGGCGGCTCCCCGGTCGTTGCCAAAGAAATAGTCGGTGGTGGTGCCCAGTGCTTCCGCCAGTCGAAACAGCGTGACCACCGAGGGATTGACCGAACTCCGTTCCATCTGACTGAGTAGGCTGGGCGTCACTCCCACGCGCCGGGCCAGTTCGCGAATCCCTAAACCACGCACGACACGGAGTTCGCGCAGCCGAGAAGCAATCGAGTCCATTGCGTCCTGAACGCTGGTCGACTCCTCGCTAGGACCGTCACCATGCTGGAGTTGCATACGATTTCGCCTCGGGAGTTACCGTCATACCGTAGACCTGGGGGTGATGAGTCGTACCCTTTTTGGTTGACACATTGTACATGCGTGCCTAAGCTTATGTTAATCGTTGCTACACGTTACCCAGGGATCGCACGGAAGTACGGACGGGAGGTACAGGTGAAGATCCAGTCTTTTGGATCAATGGCTGTGGATTGGGAAGAACGGATCGATTACGCTCGCCTGCGCCGTGAGCGTCTGGAACGGGCGAATGACGTGTTGCATCGTTCCGACCTGTCCGCTTTCCTCTGCTTTGACATGAACAACATCCGGTACATCACCAGTACGACGATCGGCGAGTGGGCCCGGGACAAACTGGCCCGATTCTGCTTGCTATTTCGCGACGAGCCGCCCATACTCTGGGATTTTGGTTCGGCGGCCGCTAGTCACCGTCTACACGCTCCGTGGAACAGCCCGGATCGCTGGCGGGCCGGCGTCTCGACCATGCGCGGAGCCATGACGCCTCAGTCTGGGATCGCGGAAAGCGTGGCCCGAAAGGTGGCGCACGAACTGGAGATTCGAGGCTTGCTGCACGAGCCAATCGGCGCCGACGAGATCGAACTCCCCGTGCTGCTGGCGCTGCAGGCGGAGGGGATTACGGTGCTCGACGCTCAGCAGCCCATGCAGAACGCCCGCATGATCAAAACCGAGGATGAGATTAACCTTCTCAACACCTCCGCTATGATGGTCGACGCGGCGTATGACCTACTGTACGAGCACCTCCGGCCGGGCGTGCGCGAAAACGATCTGGTCGCTCTGGTGACCAAGAAGTTGATCGAGCTCGGGTCGGATCAAGTGGAGGCGGTCAACGCCATCTCCGGAGAGCGCTGTGCCCCGCACCCGCACATCTATTCGGACCGGGTGCTGCGCCCCGGCGATCAAGCATTCTTCGATATCATTCAATCCTTCCAGGGTTACCGCACCTGCTACTACCGGACGTTTTGCGTGGGTACCGCGACGGAGTCGCAACGTGAAGCGTATCGCGTGTGCCGCAACCTGCTGGATGGAGCGATCGATCTGGTAAAGCCGGGAATGACCACCCGTGAGATCGCAGCATCCTGGCCGCCGGCGCCGGAGTTCGGGTTCGCCAACGAGGAAGAGGCGTTTGCGCTGCAGTTCGGTCATGGCATCGGCCTCTCGAACTGGGAGAAGCCCGTTATATCGCGGCTCGTGTCGCTCGACGAAGAGTTTGTGCTGGAGCCGGGTATGGTTTTCGCGCTCGAGACCTATTGGCCCGCGAGCGATGGTTACTCCGCTGCTCGCATCGAGGAGGAGGTCGTGGTGACACCGACCGGACACCAGGTGATCACTCGTTTCCCCGCCGACGAGCTGCTGGTCGCCGGCGCACGCTATTACACGGCAGACAATGCACTGTCAGGCAACACCAAAGGCGATCCGCGCTGGAGTGCGGAGATGGCGACGCAGGGGGCCGGGGTGGAACGACCGGTGGTGCCGGACTCAGTCCCCGTTCTCACGGGAGAATAGGTATGGTGCAGGAAACACAGACAGACAGGGGCTCGGAACTTTCGCTCCCTCGACCGGAAGATGCTTACCGCGACATGCTGCGCGTGCGCCATGTGGCGGAAAAAGCCTATGAGTTGTTCCTCAAGAACTACATTCACGGCACGATGCACCTGGGAATAGGGCAGGAGGCGGTAGCCGTGGGGGTGGCAGCCACGTTGAAGAGCGGGGATTACACGCTGGGTACGTACCGCGGACATAACCATGTCGTCGCACGCGGTGCGCCGCTCGATGCCTGTTTCGGTGAGCTCTTTGGACGTGAGATCGGCCTGTGCAAGGGCAAGGGCGGGTCCATGCATCTGACCAGCGTGGAGCACGGCTGCCTCGGTTCGTATGCCATCGTCGGTGCGCATCTGCCGATCGCCTGCGGCACGGCTTGGTCGGCCAAGCTGTTGGGCACCGACAGTGTCACCACCTGCTTCTTTGGGGATGGTGCGACCAATATCGGCGCCTTTCACGAGGCCTTGAACCTCGCCGCGGTGTGGAAGCTACCGGTCATCTTCGTGTGCGAGAACAATCTCTATATGGAATACACACCGATCGGGAACGTGACGGCCGTGCCCCGCCCAGCGGCGGACCGCGCTTCGGCCTACGGGCTGGAGGCGATCGTGGTGGACGGCAATGATGTTGAGGCCGTCTATGACGTTGCCGCCAGGGCCGTGCAGCGTGCTCGGGCCGGTGAGGGCCCATCCCTGATCGAGGCTCTCACCTACCGGCACCGTGGGCATTCGCGCACCGATCCCGGCCGCTACCGGCCATCCGACGAGGTCGCGGAATGGCTGGAGCGCGATCCTGTTACCAGCTTCGCGCGACGGTTGGAGGCGGCGGGTTGGACGCTCGACGAGTTGGCCCGGATCGAGGAGGCGGTGGTGACCGAGGTGGAGGAAGCCGCGGAACGGGCCCTGGCCTCTCCCCCGCCCGGACCGGAGGAGCTTTTTACCGACGTCTACTGTGGGAGCGACACATCATGGCGGAACTAACGTATCGTCAGGCGGTCGCGGCCGGACTGGCCCAGGAGATCGAACGGGACCGAACCGTCATGCTGATCGGCGAAGATATCGGCGCGGCTGGAGGGGTCTTCAAGGCAACCGAAGGGCTGTTCGACCGTTTCGGCCCGACCCGGATCTGGGATACGCCTATTTCGGAGCAGGCCATTATCGGGACGGCGATGGGCGCAGCCATGACCGGCATCCGCCCGGTCGCCGAGATCATGTTCTCGGACTTCCTCGCGACCTGCTGGGATGGGGTTGCGAACGAGATAGCGAAGATGCGCTACATGACCGGTGGGCAGATCTGCCTGCCGCTGGTGATTCGCTGCGCCAATGGCGGCGGCGTCTTCTTCGGCGCACAGCATTCACAGAGCGTTGAGAACTGGGCCATGGCCGTACCCGGACTCAAAGTTGTGGTGCCGTCGTCACCCGCGGATGTGAAAGGTCTGCTGGCGGCCGCGATCCGCGACGATGACCCGGTCATCTTCTTCGAGCACAAAGAGCTCTACGCCCGAACCGGCGAGGTGCCGGACGGCGAGTACGTCCTTCCCCTGGGTCAGGCGAACGTGGTGCGTCGCGGCTCGGATATCACGTTGGTGGCTCTGGCAGCGACGGTGGGGATCGCGCTGCAAGCGGCGGAACGACTGTCGGAGGAGGACGGCATGGAAGCCGAGGTGATCGATCTTCGCTGTCTGGTTCCGCTCGACGTGCAGACTGTGCTCGAAAGCGTTGGTCAAACCGGCAAGCTGGTCATCATCGAGGAGACGCCACGCGCACTCGGATGGGGCGCGGAGCTCACCTCGTTGGTGGTGGAGGAGGCTTTCGACTCACTCGATGGTCCCATTTTGCGCGTGACCGCCGAACCGGTACCGCTGCCCGCCGCCCCCTCTCTGGAGAATCTGGCGCGTCCCAGTGTGGAACGCACTTTGAAGACGATCCGCCGCGCCTAGCGCGAAGCCCGGACCAAAGGAGAATATCGATGCGTCTTAGCGTCCTGGGAATGGGCAATATGGGGCACGCGCTCGCCTCGCAATTGCTGGAACGGGGCTACGATCTGACCGTGTGGAACCGAACCGTCGGGAAAGCGGACGATCTGGTGCAGCGCGGTGCGGTCGGGGCTACGACTCTGGAAGAAGCTGTGCAGGACGCCGAAGTCGTCTTGCTGTCCCTGACGAACGACGCGGCCGTCCGTGCGGTCGCGCTCGATGGCGGCGTGGCCGGCGGGCTCCCCTCCGGCTCCGTACTGGTGGATATGAGCACGGTTGCTCCCGAGACGTCACGCGCGCTGGGCGCCGCGGTACCGACCGGGAGCTTTATCGATGCACCGGTCCTGGGAGGACCGCATAGTTTCCAGACCGGCAAGGCCAAGCTACTGCTGGGCGGCGACCGCGCGGTGATCGAACGACTGGACCCGCTCTGGGATGATCTCTCCGCCGGCCACTACTATACCGGCGAGAACGGCACAGCCACGACGCTCAAACTGCTCTCGAACCTCATCCTGGTCGGTGGTACTCAGCTTTTGATGGAGGCGGTCGCGACCGCGCAAGCACACGGCTTTCCCGACGACATTCTGCGCGACGTGTTTGGAGGCAGCCCCGCTGTGGCTCCCGGTGTACAGGTACGCCTGGAAGATGTGCTCCACGGAGATCACGACGGCTGGTGGACGCTGAAGCTGGCCGACAAAGATCTGGGTCTCGCGCTCAAACTGGCGCAGAGTGTCGGTCTCGACCTGCCGCTCACGCGGGCCGGTGAGCAGTTGCTCGCTCGTTCCATCCAGGCGGGGTATGGGGAGAAAGATCTGGGCGCGATGATGAAT
>DAINCT010000335.1:0-4917 GCA_036732245.1 Chloroflexota bacterium
CGGGAGTCGGCGCAGTAGATCGCGACGCTCAGCAGGTTGATCCCGGACCACCAGAAGCACACCATGGCCGCGAACAGGTCGCGTCGCCGGCCGTCGTCCTCCTTCCGCCAGAAGTATCCGAAGAACACGAGCGGAAATGCCACCTGGGTGAGCGATCCGCCGAGGATCATCATCGTGTTGCCGAGGAACTGGATCCCGAAGGGCATGAAGAGCATGTGCCCGAATTCGTGGACGGCGAGGTCGATGTCGCTCAGGAGTGGCACGTAGCCGAGCTCGTCGCGGAAGGCGACCCATCCGAGCCAGGCGAGCGCCACCGCGAGGGCGAGACGCGCGTACCTCTGCAAGGTGCGCGGAGAATCGCCGGAATGGACTGAGGAGGACGTCGCGCTTATCGGGTCAACTTCGTTGCCGCTGGAGGGGGACATCGAAATGAGGACGCCTCCTGCCGCGAAGCGCAACGCTCGAAAACCGCGGTCGTCAGGAACTCTCCGCCTCGGCTAACGTGTCGGAGCCCTAAAGAGGTGATCGGCTACTACGCCTAGTTCCGACGAAAGGCGTAGGAAATAAGCCCTGATGATACGAAACAGGCATCTTGGTGATATGAAATCGACATGGCAGTGCGAGGCTAACCGCAGAACATTGTGGATATCTGAACCGTTTAAAATTTCGGTCCTAGGGAAGCCACGAGAGTCAGCTATGGCACTTGAACAAACCCTCATCGGTTGGACAGCACCATCAAGCGACACAGAGCAAGAGAAGCAGGAGCGAACCGAACGAATGATCCGAGAGGCCATTACTGCTCACAAGCCGTTCTCGGGATGCCAACTGAGCATTTACGCGAAAGGCTCATACGCTAATAACACCAATGTGCGCGCGGACAGCGATGTCGACATCGCTGTCGAATGTACTGAAGTGGAATACTGGGAATTGGCCGAGCCTGGCATCCAAAGATCCGGCACTCCCTACGAAGGAGTGTGGACGCCCCAGAAGCTACGAGCAGAATTAGGTGCGGCGTTGTCCGCCAAGTTTCCTGGACGCGTAGACGCATCCGGCAGTACAGCGTTTCTGATCAAGTCTAGCTCAGCTCGCGTCGAGGCCGATGTCGTTCCTTGTTTCAGTTTCAGGTATTACATGTCGTCCAGTTCACGCTGTGGTACCAAGATCTTTACGACCGCAGGGAAAGAGATTGTCAACTATCCCTCTCAACAGCTCGAGAACGGAAAGGCGAAGAACGCACGCACCGGGTATTGCTTCAAGAAGGCTGTTCGCGTTCTTAAGCGAATCGAGAACGCAATGGTTGCTAGCGGGACTCATCGAGAGGTTCCTTCATACCTTATCGAATGTCTCGCGTACAACTGTCCGGACTCTACCATTACTTCCGCGACGTGGACATCCGCAGTACGCCAAATGCTCTTTCACATCTGGCAGCGACTACAAGGAGAGGAGCCTACGGAGGAGAATCTTCGGTGGCTTGAAGTAAATGAATGCTTCTATCTCTTTCACCCGGGCCAAAAATGGAACCGAGGTGATGGCCGTGACTTCGCTGCGGCCGCATGGAACTACTTGGGATACACCTGATGAAGCGACATTTGCTGGTGCAGGTGGTGGCAGGAGTCGTGGTGATCGTTTTCGCGATTGGAATCTGGTCTTCCGGCGAAACCGTGAATCCTGCCTGGCTTCGATTCTTCTCGGATGCTGTTTTCACCGCGACGATTGTCCTTGTCGTATGGGACCACTGGCTCTGGCGTCTACCGATCTTACAAAGAATTCCAGCGGTACCTCGGAACGTTCGGGGCACTTGGAGGGGAACGCTGACGTCATTTTGGGAGGATCCGACAACTTCCAAGCGACCAGCCCCCCAAACAGTGTTTCTGGTGGTTCGACAGTCCGCTTCTCGGCTTACTATCGTCTTGCTCACGGCCGAATCCTCGTCGCGCTCCTCGCTTGCGAGCCTGTCGGATGATGGTACGAGCGCTACGCTGGCATACATGTACTTAAACCGCCCCGACAGTCGCGTTGAGTACCGTAGCAGAATGCACAATGGTTCGGCCTTTCTCGAAATCAGCGGACGTCCCGCTAGTCGGATCCGCGGAAGATATTGGACAGACCGCGACACTAGAGGCGAATTGGATTTCGACGCAAGAAGGGCTGGCCTTGCCGACGATTTGCGTGAGGCCGCAACGCTGTTTCCCGTGTAGTTTCCAGTTTGAGCCCTGCAACCGTAGCGGCTGAGTATCGGCGACAGATACGCCAGTAACTCTCAATGGCCCCAATCTGACATGTCCTTCGGAGCTCAACGCATGGCCTACGCGTTTCTCGCACTTGTTATTGCGTTCGCGGCGCTCTCAACGATTTATCTCTGGCGAAACGATTTCGCCAGAGAAACGCTTGACGTAATTTTTCCTGCCGTTGGCGCGATCGCCTTATCGTTGTATCTCGGGTTTAAGACCGTCTATCTCGATGCCCCTGCCGCGCACCGTTCGCGCGTCCCCATAGCGCTACTACACGATCGGGCATCGGGTACAGTGCAGTCGATGGCGCAACTTACGGCCACAGACCCGATTGAGAGCCTGTCGGAGTTTGAGGGTATTCGGGAACTCGACACCCTGCCACTCTACAACGCGTTTTCACCACTCAAGGTTAACGAGCACCTCCGAGTCGTGGGCAATGCAGACTCTACCGCTGCCGACTCGATGCTTACGGAGCTAGTAGAGTACGCAATCCTTGCATGGCTCGCGAAACCTCAAAACACCGTTGGCTACACCGATTCCGGAACTATCTACCTTCTCCAAGGTGGTGGAGGAGGGGGCGCGCCATCTGCCATCCTGAAGCCCGTAAGTGTCCGAACATCCTCGATAGTTCCGAATGTTTTTCTTGACGCACTCCCGATCTCGATTCGACTGCCGGCACGATCCACCATTGACCGTAAGTCTTCCGACCACGTTCGAACGATTAACATACGGACGCCTAATTCCTATTTCACGATCGCACTTAGTTTGCGCGGAGGTGGCGTTTTCGACGGCGCGATGAGTCCTGCTGCTGTAGCGCTTCGAAAACGGTTGCATCTCCCGAATCGAACACCACAAATGTGGACCGCCGCCTTCATGATCGAGTTGGAAAGTAACCAGGCTGGGTTCTCTCGTTTTTCATACGAGGCGAAGCTCGAGAAGGAGTGGCTTGAGAGAATGCATGCTCAGTTCGACGCAGATTTCTCATGGGATCGATTACGTGCTCGGTTGGCTTCGGGAAAGTGACGCCCATAGGAATGACCGCGTGTTCTAGTGTGAATGTGCCATTCGTTACTGAACGCAGATCGGCACTCTCACACTTGCCTCTTGTTTACGCTTACAGTCGCTTCAATTCACCTGAATGCCGCTGACCGCACCGGCAGTCGCCGAATACCTCCGAATCTACTCCGCTGCATACCGTCGAGAGTTTCTGCGACTAACGGCTGCACCTCCAAAAGGCGCAGGATATCCACTGCTCGCTATCTCGCCCTACATGCACGCAGGGAGTATCGAATGCTTGGTCAGTCCGGACGGGGTTGCTGTTTTTAGTTCTCTCCCCGAACCCGAGTACAAGTGGTGGATCGCTGGCGGTCCGGCGATCATGGTGGACTATGCGCAGACTAAAACTCCCGAATGGATTGTAGCGCTTCTAAAAGCACAAGGAATCTACGGGAAGCCAATTGGCATTTATCGAATTGTGTCTAAGGCCGAACTTCCCGCGGGCGTCTGGCATGGTCGAATCGAACCAATCGTCGCCGAAGCAGAATCCACGACGGAGGACACCAAGTTTGTTGTACGACAAACAAATCTGCCGAGACTAGACGTTATTGAGCGTCTAACCTTCGGGGCGGTTGGAAGAATTCTTAACTTCCGGATTCCGGGGCCGGAATCACCGTTCTGGGTCCCCCACATCATCCGTAGTATGGGCTTTTTGAACGCGGATCGAACGAACCGACGTTTTTTCAACTACTTGGAGTTAGTCCATCACGCGGATGATGCCGCGTGGGACCCGCGAGCAATCCCAACGCGGGTGCAGGCAGATGTCCGGCGCGACTTCGGTTGGGCGTTCGGAGCTGCCAGTGGTGAAGGAGGAGGGACTATTTCCTTCGGTGAGGCTCAGGCTTGGACGCAGCCTTTCTATGATAGGCTTGCGATTCTCGGCACGACCTTGCTCGACTTCGCGAACTTGCTCGAAACACAGTCTGGAGCTGACGAGAGAGTCTTCCATGATTTCATTCAGGCTAATCCGATCTTGCTAGATGTATACGCGGAACCAATCTCAAAGCCTCGATGGTACTACCCGACGGGAAGCTCTCCGCTTGGAAAAGAATATGTTGAACCAGATTTCGTCCTAAAGTACCCCGATGGGGGATATCGATTGGTTGAGCTAGAACGGCCATCGAAATCGCTCGCCACTGCACAAGGTCAGCCCAGAGCCGAAGTAAATCAGGCCGCTTTTCAAATAGCGGAGTGGCGGGCGTATATCGCCAACCACTATGACCTCCTTAAGGAGAAGTATCCTGGTATAAGCATTCGTCAGTCAGCGACCATCGTAATAAGCAGGTCTACAGCTGCGAGTTATGGAGACTCACGCGACCCTCGACGCTACAAAGAGTTGTTGGCAAGCCAATACTCGGGTGTCGACATTCTTACATATGACGAACTATTGGAACGGGCTAAACAAGCCTACACGCGAATAACAAGTCTGGGTGTCGGGTGAGTACTCTAACTCGCGGTTCTACCAAAGCCGCGGAAGATGGTGATGACCACTCCGCGCAATCCCATGTCTAACAATCAGAACGACGATCGTCTCGGCCTGGACGAGCCAATCTCCCGCCGCGACTTCGTCAACGGCGCGCTTCTCGCCAGCGCCGGTCTTCTCCTCAACGGTAAAGCACCGACCACCTCC
>DAINCT010000336.1:0-4899 GCA_036732245.1 Chloroflexota bacterium
GTGTACGGTGTCACGGCGGGGAGGAGTCCGTTTCGGGCGTCGAAGCTCATCCCGGCCGGCTTCGCCGCCTTTCTTGCGGTGGTCGCAGGCTTCCTTGTTCTGAATCACCGATTCGGTTCCGCTACGCACCCGCCCCCCGCGGCGCTCGGACAGTTGAACGCTCCATCAGGCATCGACACAGACTCCCATGGAAACGTTTACGTAGCCGACGAGGGGAACAATCGCGTTCAGAAGTTTAATCCCCTGGGACGACCCACTCAGCAGTGGGGATCGCAGGGTCAGGGTACCCTGCAATTCGAAATTCCTGACGACGTCGCGGTCGATCCTGGGGGAACCATCTACGTCTCGGACACCGGCAACAAGCGCATCCAACAGCTTCGGGGAAGGAGCAACACGGACATCTTCGATTACGATGCGGGAGCGCTAGCCACTGACTCGCGAGGCAACCTCTACGGTACTGACTATTACGACAAACAAATCTGGAAGCTGAGTCCCGCCGGCCAGCTTCTAAACACAATTCGCATCCCGAGTGTCTCCGTTGGGCGCTTCCCCTTCCCGGCCGGTCTTGCGATAGACGCCGCGGGACGTATCTACCTTGCCGATCGCCTTCAGAATCGAGTGGACGTCCTGGCCGCAACCGGGAAGATGTTGCATTCGTTCGGGCGTGCGGCTGGGAAAGCGTTCGATAGGCCGTCTGACGTCACCGTGGATGAACGGGGAAATATCTACGTCGCGGACACATACAACGACCGCATCGTCATACTTTCGTCAAACGGAGGCTCCATCCGCGCATGGGGTCGCTCGGGCCAGGCACTCGGCCAGTTCCACCGACCCGTGAGCGTCGCCGTCGATGGACGTGGCAATGTGTACGTAGCCGACTACTTCAACAACCGCATCCAAAAGTTCTCGCCTGAAGGGACCGTGATCTGGGCAACCAATGGCGTGTCCCCTATCACGGGCTCAGGATCATGAGCGAAACACTTCTTGTGACGTCGTCGCCGGCCAGTCGCCGCGACATCAGCTGATCGACGATGACCCGAATAGTTGCTGTCACGGGCGCCTCCCGAGGAATCGGACGGGCGACGGCCCTCGCCATGGCTCGGAGCGGCTATCAAGTCTTCGCCCTAGCCCGATCGGAATCCGAGCTGCGCCAATTGTCCCGCGAGGCGGCGCAGACAGGGCTGGACATAGTGCCGGCCGTGATGGACATAGCTCGCGACGTCGACCGCGAGAGCGCTGTGTCGGAAATCATCAAGGCCACAGATGACTACGGGTTGGATGTGCTCGTCAACAACGCAGGATACGGTCAGATGGGCCCGATGGAAGAAGTGTCTCCGGATCAACTTCGGAGGCAGCTCGAGGTCAATGTCGTCGGCGCACTGGCATTTACGCAGCCATTCCTGCCCGGCATGCGCCGGCGTGGAAATGGCGTCATCGTCAATGTCAGCTCCGTCTCTGCGCGGGTGGTCGCCCCCTTCTCGGGCGCGTATGCCGCCTCGAAGTCGGCACTCGAGGCGATGAGTGACGCTTTACGCCTGGAGCTTTGGCCGTTCGGCGTGCACGTTGTGCTCATCGAACCCGGTCCGATTCGGACAGGTTTCACAGCAACGGCGCGTTCTATGACACCGGATCCCTCGGCCTCCCCGTATTCTCAGCTGATCCAACGATTCGAGAACGGCAGGAAAGCCTGGTATGTCTTCGAGCGCCCTCCGGAGAGTGTCGCCACTGTGATCTTGAAGGCAGTGCAGGCGGATCGTCCGCGAGCTCGGTACACGGTCACACTTGCGGCGGGGATGACGAACATTGTGAGGCGGCTGGTGCCGGACGCCGCATCCGACTGGGCGATGCGTCGTACAATGGGTGCGCGGCGGCAGTAACCCAGATCACAGCTCCCATCTCCCGTAGAACTGCGGAAGATGGGTCTTGTGCACGAGGAGCAGGTCATCCAGCACAGCCCGCGCCACGTCGACATCGTCGACCATCGGGTCCAGGGCAAGCGCTTGCAGTGCGAGCTCGCGACTCCCTTGGACCGCGGCATCCACCACGAACTCGACGAGCTCGGCCTCCCTTCGGCACAGCGCCGCCACGATGGGAGGTAGAGTGCCTATCTGCAGTGGTGACGGGCCCCCGCCGGTGACGACGACTGGCACCTCCACGATGGTTTCCGCAGGAAGATTAGCGATGGCGCCGTTGTTTGACACATTTGCCGCTGGGCGGTAGACGTAACTGTCGAAAGTCATTCCGAGAACCATCTCGGAGATACCGTCGCTGGGTAGGTGGCGCAATGTGTCTAGGCTGGAAGCTTCGGCACCTGCCATGCTATCGATTTGCCGCCACACTTCAGCCCTTCCGCAAGTCGCGCGCTCCCAATCGTAAGGGTGGAGATCGTATCGTTCCCATGGTTTCGTGGTCGGGTTGTGGACCCACGGCAGATACTCACCCAAGTGTGAATCTCCAGGTACGGGTATGTACCCGGTGAGCTGCAACATTTCGCGTGTAAGTTGCTGTGGCCCCGAAGGATACGCAAGAAAACGCTCGCGCAAGGTCGGGTAGAGATCCTCGCCACTGCGGCGGTCGCGAATGTCCAAGATCCACGTGAAGTGATTGAGCCCCGCGGCCTTGATGGTGATGACTTCGCTGACCTGCATCAGAAACTTGCCGACGATCCGCCAGTACGAGGAGTCGTACGGGTATGGCGGCGGCTCCGGTGCTAGAATCTCCCACGGCACCTCGATCCCCGTTCGATCAAATAGCGCCACTCCGGCAAGCCCATAGGCGAACCCAATCTGGTGGCACAGACCTACGACCTTGACCGAAGTGTATTTCGTTATCGCGCGGCACAACCGCGGCAACGGGTTGCTCAGCATGACGAGCCACGCATTCGGGCAGTGGGTCTCCATATCTCGAGCGATATCAAGGACCGGAGGAATGTTGCGTGCGGTGTGAGCAAAGCCGCCGGGCCCGCCGTTCTCGGCACGCGGTTGACGGACTCCGTGGCGCAGAGGTACCTCCCAGTCATGGCGCCACAGGCCTTCGCGAGGAACGACCTCAATGGCGCAGACCACGAAGTGGGCCCCGTTCAATGCACCGCCGCGATCTACACTTCCCTCGATAGTCAGCCCGGCCCCCCAGACAGCGTTTATTCTATCGGCGAGTCTCTGAACGAGCAGGAGGCTTTCGGAGTCAACATCGACCAGCGCTAATGTGCTGCCATGGAGTGCCGGCTCTCTCAGCAGGGACGAGAGAGAGCTTAAGGCGAAGCTGGTGCTTCCAGCCCCGATGATTGCAATCTTGACCGGCTCCATATCCTTACGCTCCACCCGTTTCATTTACTCGCGGCGTCGACCCGATATTCCGACCGTATCGCGTTCGCTTGATAAAAGCAGGGGCCACGTGCATCACCACCGCGTAAGCCATGACTGCGTAGAGAAAGCCCACGAGAGCGTCGATGAACCAGTGCATGCCCAGATATAGAATCGCGAAAACGACTACGGCGATGTAGGGCAAAACGAAGTAAGCGGGCCACCCGAATTGCCGACGTAAGTAGAGGAAGAAAAGGAGCGGGAACGCCGCGTGCTCAGACGGGATCTCGGCGACTGGATCGTAGTGCAAGTTGAGGACGTTGAGCCCCATCCAGGTGAGCGACACGTAGCCGTGGTAGGGAGAGAACCAGTGCGCGATGGTCACCTGAAACAGGTTCTGGACACCCGGCAGATAGACGTGGCCGCCGGGAGCAGCCACATAGATGTTGTGGATGTGTTTGAGCGGCTGCGATGCCAGATGGGGCGGAACTGAGGGATACACGATGTACGTCAGGAATCCGGCGAACGCCAACAGGACGAAGCTGAGCGCGAATCGGCGATACATCGCTCGATTAGCCATCCACAGCAAGAACCCGCAAACAAGCGGCATCAGAAAGTGAGACATGTAGACGCCGGCAGCCAAGACGTCCCACGGCTCTAAAACTCCGGGGTGGTAAAGATATTTCTGCAGCACTGCGGCCGGCACGCTGCCGGCGAACAAGAACTTGTCTGCTCGGATAAGCTCCTCGAGGTGCCATGGAAACCCGAAGTCGGTTGCCAGCGGAGAGCTGAACTGCCAGGCCAGCAGGACGAGTAGAAAGACACTCCAGTCCCGTAGAAAATCGACGCCTCTCCCGTACAAAAGAGCGGCGCCAAACAAGATGACCGCGATCCACTCAACGGTCAGCCGGAAGTTGAAGTAGAGAAGCCCAACTGCCACGACTGCGACGTACGTCGCGGCGATAACCGGCTTTGACCGCTGCAGGGTCATCTCAGTAACCACGCGGTTAGCCCCGCAGCCACCCGGATGCCAATTACGTGTCTGTTGCCTCTAGCCTCGAAAGCGCGTGACTTCAACACGTGGTGAAGTGTCGCGCGCCGGGCGTTTCAAAACCGTTACTCGACTTCCTCACGTAGTAACGGGTTTGGAACGCCAAGCCAGGTACTGTGCTGCGCAGGAAGACAGATCGAGTGCGTCAGCTTCCTGCCCGCGGGTGGCTGCCGTGGCTCCAAGCAGAGGAGAACGCCATGCTCACCCGCAGCAGAATCATCGATAGGGTCTGGGCCCCTGCACTGCTCGTCCTCGCGGTCTACGGCATCTGGCTGTGTGTCGCGTTCCAATCTGGTCGCGATTCACGCACCTTCGT
The DNA here is from genome assembly GCA_036732245.1 of Chloroflexota bacterium. Lineage (GTDB taxonomy): Bacteria > Chloroflexota > UBA5177 > UBA5177 > UBA5177 > JANWJD01. Next base: position 4,670 of record DAINCT010000336.1, read on the forward strand.
CCGCATGGGGCTTCGGTATCTCGAGAAAAGCCATGCCAGTGCCGTCATCAAAGTCGACCGGCGTTTCCAGTACTACCCGCCAAATGTCGGCGGATATGACGGCCAGTACTACTACTACATTGCGCTCGACCCCGCCAAAGCACGGTACTACATGGACCGGCCGACCTACCGCTACACCCGCATCCTCTATCCGATTACGGCTCGCCTCCTGGCGCTTGGCCAGCCTGAGC
>DAINCT010000337.1:0-4891 GCA_036732245.1 Chloroflexota bacterium
TCTGTCATCGGCTGCTCACTTCCTCTTTCGTGGCGCCTGTATTATCGCACGGCGCGCCGGCTGGGGGGCGATGAGCGCGGCATGCCAACGGCTCCCATTCCGTCGCAAGCACACCATCGAGAGGCCGCGCGACCCAGCCCTCACGTCCTGTTCGCAAGTGGTACGCTTGGCCGCGCCGGCCCCATAATTCGGGTGCGGCGATTAGGAGCGAGACGATGGCAGGACGTGTCGATGGCGAGGTCGCGCTCATCATGGGCGCCGGGCAAACCCATGTTCAGGTTTGTCCGAAAGTCCATGGCCACGCATATCGGAGCGATGATGGTGAACTCGTCAACGGCAAGCGCCTCGAATGGAACGGCCCCACGCGCAGGCGCCGAGCTATGTCCGTACTGCAGCAGGCTGGTATATGGGCCGCTTCCGGCCCAGAGGTAGTGTAGAGATACACCACTCACGCGCGGGCAGCCAACGGCGATCAACAACGAATGCACACGTCAGACAGGCTCTGTAGAGCCGGTGATTCCTAACGCATCGAGTTGGTCGTATTCCTCATCCGTCGTCGCCAGCAGCCGGCGAAAGACGTCCCGGCTGTGCTCACCGAACAGCGGCGAGTACCGAACCCGTGTTCCGGGTGTACGGCTCAGGCGCCAGGGAACCGTCACTTGGTCGTGGATGCCGGCCTCGGGATGCTCTATCGGTTGGAGCATACCCCGTACACGAAGCTGCTCGAATACGAGCACATCGTCCGCGTTGCGTACGGCGCCCGCGGTAATGCCGGCCTCATGAAGTACCGCCTCCAACTCAAAGGCGTCCCGAGTCGAGGTCCATGCACCGATCTGTTCGTCAAGCGCTGTTTCGTTACGCTTGCGGTCGGCCGCACCTATGAAACGTTTGTCCAATAGCCAGTCGGGACGTCCAGCAGCGGTGCACAGCCGGGAAAATTCGGCGTCCGTGCTTGCAGCCAGGGCGATCCAACGGTCGCTCCCGGTGCACGGGTACAGATTGTGCGGCGCGATGGTCGGATGATGGTTGCCCATGCGCCCACGCACGCGGCCATTGGCACTATAGTCCATCAATGCGTCGGCGATGAAGCACATGTTAGCCTCTTGCATCGACAGATCGATGTACTGCCCGCGACCCGTGCGCTCGCGGTAGTGAAGCGCGATCAAAAGGGCTGCGGCCCCGTAACTGCCGGCTACGGCGTCGGGCACCATATTACCCGAGTTAATCGGGGGGCCGTCTTCGTATCCCATTAAGGCGGACATCCCGGCCATCGGCTCGACTGTGCCACCGATCCCTGGGAAGTTTGAGTAGGGACCAGTAGCCCCGTACGCCGACAGCGATAACATGATGATATCCGGCCGGATTTCCACCAGCGACGAGTAGTCTAAACCCAAGTTGCCCATCACCCGCGGGGCGAAGTTTTCGGCGACGATATCGGCGGTTACGATCAGTTGCCGTATCATTCTGGCACCCTGCGGGCTGGCAACGTCTAGAGTGATAGCCTCCTTGCTCAGGTTGACCGAGTTGTAATTTGGGTTGCAGTTCCAGCCATGCATTGCCGTCGGGATACTTCGCAATGCCGGCGGCACAACGGCGCTGTATCCACCGCGCCAGTTATCAGGGCGCGAGCGAACCTCGATCTGGATGACCTCCGCTCCCATAAGCGAGAGCATCTGCGTTGCGAACGTACCCGCCCACGCCTGGGTAAATACGACGGCACGCAGGCCCTCTAATGGCCCGCGCGATTCCGCGCCGGTGATTGAAACGGCGCCTGACCGTTCGCTAGATGTCCTGCCGCCACGGTCCGAAGTCTTCAGCCCGCCGCGTCTTGTCGAAATATTCTCGTCAATCGGCCCAGCGTCGCTTGGTGACGACTCGTGTTTTAACTGTCGGTTCAAATCACTGCCGCCGTGGCAAGACTGCTGAGTTCGGAAGGTTGCAGGCCGATTGCACCCAAGACTTCAGCCGTGTGCTGGCCCAACCGCGGCGCAGTTTTCGATAGATGCCACGGCGTTTCGGACATCTTGAACGGCGCCCCTGGATAGGATATCCGGCGGCCGTCGACATCGTCTGACTCGACCAAGAAGCGGCGCTCTCGCACATGCCGGTCGGCGAAGATCTCCTCGGTCGTCAACACCATGCCCCCGACGACGCGCAGCGTACCAAGCGCTTCGAACAACTCTTGCTTCTCCCGGCCAGCAATGCGCGACTCGACCAGCGGTGCTACGAGCGGCGCGTGTTCTCGACGTGACTTCGACTCGTAGAAGCGCTGATCGTACGCCAGGTCCGGTAGGCCCAATTCATTCATTGCATCGCGCCAAAAGTGTGCCCGACTGAGAGTCAAGGCAAAATAGCCATCCTTGGCCGGCACGGGGCCATTCTGGAAATTGGGTGCTCTCCGTCCGTGCGGTGCCCCCTCGTACTGCGCTTGTAGCACGATCGGGGCAAATGTTGCCAGCAGTGGCTCAAGGATGGAGACGTCCACGTGTTGACCCTTACCGGTATTACGGTCTCTATACACGACCGCGTTCATCGTCGCTACGAACGCCAGTAGGCCGGCCTGCATGGAGCCCTGATAGCCGCTCGCCTTGAGTGGCTCTCGATTTGGCCAGCCATTTATCGACGCCCAGCCGGAACATGCGTAGGCGACGAGGTCATTGATTGGTAGATCACGCCACGGGCCAGTCTGACCGAACGGTGTAACCGAAGTCAGAATGATGCCGGGTCGGATGCCTTCCATGGACTCATAACCGAGACCGAGTTCGTCGAGCATTCCGGGCGGAAAGGATTCGACGATAATGTCCGTGTCCTCGATCAGCTGGCGAAGGATCGCCATCCCGCTGGGCGTTGTTACGTCCAGCGTGACGCTGCGCTTATTCGTGTTCAGGAATAGAAAGAAGGCGCTACGGTCTGGTCCAGGTACATCGTCAATAAACGGAGGTAGCCGCCGGCCGGACTCTCCGCCCGGCGGCTCGATCTTAATGACGTCGGCACCGAAGTCGGCCAACATTTTAGCGCAGTACGGCCCCGCCACGTGGCCGGAGAGATCCAGCACGCGAAGGTCATCGAGGGCGGCCACGTGGTCCTCCTGGTTTGCAAAGCTGAGGTCCGCGGGCACCTCACTGCCCAGTGAAAGCCGCGGGCCTACGCTCCCGCAATGCGAGTTTGCCCTCGGTCGAGTCCTTAGTCTCCTGCGACAGCTTCGATGAGAGGGCGTTAATTGCAAACGCGGTTTCGTTGTCGGAATAGAGTCCGCGATGCAAGGTGTGTTTAGCGATTCCGAGTACGCGGGTTGGTCCGGCCGCGAGCTTGCGCGCCCAAGCCTCGACCTCCGCGTCAAACGCTTCCGCCGGCACCGCGCGATTCACCAGGCCGATGCGTTCGGCTTCGGTGCCGTTGACCGTCTCACCGGTCAACACCATTTCCGAAGCCCTCGTTAGTCCGACGTAGCGTGTAACCAGCGCATTGCCGCCGGTGATGCCGATCTTGACGAAGACGAAGCCAAAGGGCGCGTCTTCCTTCATGATGCGGATGTCGGCCGCCAGGGCGATGAATGCGCCTGCGCCGAGAGCATTGCCGTTGATCGCGGCGATCACTGGCTTGCGCAGGTCGTAAATTGTCTTGAAGAGTCGTTCCCAGCCAGCCTCGCGTCGCAGGGTATACTCCATCGTGTCCCACTCAGGCGAACCGTCCGACATGCCTTTGACGTCGTCGCCAGCGCAAAATGCCCTGCCACGGCCACTAATCACGATGCAGCGCACGTTGGGGTCTCGCTCCCACGTCTTGAGCTGTTCGCTCGCCTGAGTGATGAGGTCGAAGTTTAGTGCATTGAGACGATCCGGCCGATTCATCCAGAGCCAGCCGACACCATTCTGATCGACAGGACATTCAATTACGTTGCTTACTGCGGTCATCCTAGTGATACTCCTTCCATTCCTTGCCAGTCCGCGCCTTTGGGCACGAACGTGCCCTTAATCGGCCCCGCCCACGCCACATAGAGGTTCTGGTAGACCGTGTGCAGGCGGTACAGGTAGTTCTGCCAGTCCTTGGTCATCTGCTTGATGTACGCATTGCGCTCCTTGACATCCAGCATCCCGCGCTCTTTTTCGATGCGTGCGTCCAGTTCGGGATCAGAAGCGCGGCCCCAGTTCTTACCGCCTTTCGAGTGGTAGTAGGGGAACAGTAGACTGTCCGGGTCGGGTCCTGCGCCGGACCCGATGGTCTGGATCTTGAAGTTGCCGTCGACTTGATGTTGCAAGTAGGCCGTGCGTTCCGCCGGCTTGAGATCGATATTGATGCCGATCTGCGCCAGCATTTGCTTCATCAGAGGCATTTCGTCACCGGCGAGATTATCAATGTTGGAATACTCCATCGGCACGGCAAGGCTGTCGACGCCGGCGGCGGTCATGAGCTGTTTGGCCTTTTTGAGGTCCTGCTTGTATAGGCCCTTGACCTCGTCCTGCGACAATGCCATGTCGCCGTAGCCGGGGGGAATGCAAGGCCCGCCCCAAAAGCCATCTCCCTGAACGACATTTTGCAGAATGACATCGCGATCAATAGCGAGGTCGAACGCCTGGCGCACGCGCACATCTCTGAACTCCTTCTGACCATTCGGCGCCACGTTGAAAACCTTATGGCTGGCCGAGAAGGAGCCATACTTAGTGATTTGCGCGCCGGTCTTCTTGACCTGATCGACGTCCTGTGGTCCGGCTAGCTCGTGGTACGCGACTGCACCGGAGAGGAAATTAGCCAGACGAGCCGACGCGTCGTTTATCACCTTTATCTCAACGGCGTCGAGGTAGGGTAGACCGGGGCGGAAGAAATCTGGGTTCCGCACTAGGAGCCTGTCCGGCTAACACTTGAACCAACTCGGTGGACCGGCCTACGCGTG
>DAINCT010000338.1:0-1219 GCA_036732245.1 Chloroflexota bacterium
ATGGGTCGCGCCCGATGCGGTTTGTGTACTCGCCACCGGCCATCCGAAGGCTCCCACCGGCATCTTCATTCTCCGAGAGCGCCCAGCTCGGCCACCAATTGATACCCGACATGTGACCGGTGAAAAAGGTCGGCATGACCTGGATACTCGCTTCACGGGCCACATCCAGCAGCGTGCCGAGATCATCAATTGCGCCCCCATTCACACGGTCTGGCGCCGGCTGAAAATCCTCCCAGAACAGGAAAATACGCGCGACCTGCAGTCCGAGTGCCGCGATCTGACCGAGCTCAGTCTCGACCTCGGCCCGCTCGAAATCTTTCCACCAGTACATGGCTTTCTTGCGGGGCCAGTAGTTCACACCCAGGACAAACGGGGGGGCGTCGGCCATCGTTCTTACCTCTCGTGCATGCGTCCTTCATACTACCCCTGGAATTCGCAGTGTCCCCCGCCGCCACCTACCGCCTGATGCCGAGTGGTATACTGCTAGCAATCAAACGATATGCCTTCGCGGGACGAGTACGTTGGGAAACGCGGCCGACAGGGAAGGAGGGCCAAAGATTGAAAGCCTTCCGGTCGAGCGCCCGGCGGAATACCACCCGCCAGCGGACTCCCGAACGGTTCGCCCGCTAGAGATTCCCGGTAGCCACCGTTATCGGCTGTAATGAGGGAGGCACAGGCCTCTGAACTCGGGTGGAAACACGAAAAACCCCTTTCGTCCCGGTATGGGACTGAGGGGCTTTTTAATTGGAGAGGATCGACATGGCAACGGAAATGCACGAACATGCCCCGGCGGATGAGGCAGCATCCCTGTACGCGCTCCGACACTCGACAGCTCACATCATGGCGGAGGCCGTCACCGAACTGTTCCCCGACGCGAAGTTGGCGATCGGCCCACCAATTCAGGATGGTTTCTATTACGATTTTGGACTGTCGCGCCCGCTCACGCCGGACGACCTGACCGAGATAGAGGCGATCATGTGCCGGATCATCCGAGAAGATCATCCCTTCGAGTACAAGGTCGTGAGTCCGGACGAAGCGCGCGCTCGCTTCACCGAGCCATCGACGCCTGCGGCGCGTTGTCATAGGCGTCGCGCTGGCGTGCGCCTCTTTCACCGTCTCGGCCGGCAGTGCGTTGGCGAAATATGACCCGAAGGATCCGGCCCAGGCCGCCGAGTATGCGAAGGCGCTCGACCTGGGCACCCAGGCCTACGTGTACGGG
>DAINCT010000338.1:1229-4885 GCA_036732245.1 Chloroflexota bacterium
AGTCCGGACGAAGCGCGGTCCCTGTTCGCCGAGCAACCGTTCAAGCTGGAGCTGATTGAGGGCCTGGCACACGGCCAGGACGAGTACGGCGAGGAGTCCGAATCCGAGACGGTCATATCGACGTACCGGCAAGACACGTTCGAGGATCTCTGCCGCGGGCCGCATCTGCAGCGCACGGGTGAAGTCCCGGCCGATGCCTTCAAACTCTTGAACGTGGCCGGAGCATATTGGCGCGGTGATGAGCACCGTCCCATGCTGCAGCGCATTTACGGGACGGCGTGGCACAACAACGAAGAGCTGGAGATGTACCTGCGCAACCTGGAGCTGGCGCGGGAGCGCGACCATCGCCGGCTGGGCAAGGAATTGGGACTGTTCGTCTTCAGCCCCGACATCGGTTCCGGCATCCCGCTCTTCCTGCCGAAAGGCGAGACGCTGCGTCACCTAATGGAGGATTACGTGCGTCAGGTGCAGACCCGCCACGGCTACCAGCATGTCTGGACGGGCCATTTGGTCAAGCGCGAGCTCTTCGAGAAATCCGGACATCTGGCGCATTACAGCGACGTGATGTTCCCGCCCATGGAAGACGAGAACGACGTCTACATGCTCAAGCCGATGAACTGTCCGAGCCACATGACGCTCTACAACACGCAGCATCATAGTTACCGCGATCTCCCGCTCCGCTACTGCGAGTTCGCAACTCTCTACCGCTACGAGAAGTCGGGGGAGCTGATGGGCCTGACCCGCGTACGCTCGGTGACGCAGGACGATTGCCACATTTTCTGCACGCCGGATCAGATCGAGGCCGAGTTCACTCGCGCCATCAAGGTCATCCGTGAGGTGATGACCACCTACGGCTTCACCGACTACCGCGTGCAGCTCTCCCTTCGCGACCGGAACGACACGGCGAAGTTCGTCGAGGACGAGGACAAGTGGAACCGCGCCGAGCATGCACTGCGGGATGCCCTGGACGGGCTGGCAGTGAGCTACACGCCGGTGGCCGGCGAAGCAGCGTTTTACGGCCCCAAGGCGGACTTCATGGCAAAGGATGTGCTCGGCCGCGAGTGGCAGCTTTCGACCATCCAGATCGACTTTATCCAGCCCGAACGGCTGGGTTGTGAGTACATCGGGGAGGACAACCAGCCGCACACGCCGGTGGTCATCCACCGCGCCGTGACCGGCTCGACGGAGCGCTTCATGGGCGTCCTCATCGAGCACTTCGCCGGCGCGTTTCCCGTTTGGTTAGCACCCGTACAGGCAGTTGTCATTCCCATCTCGGCCGACCACCATGGCGAGTATGCGCGTGACGTAGCGGCGGGCCTGAGAGCCGCCGGACTGCGCGTCGAGGTGGACGACCGCAATGAGCGCATGCAGGCCAAGATCCGCGAGGCCCAGTTGCAAAAGGTGCCGTACATGCTGGTGGTAGGCAACAAGGAGCAGGAAGCGAATGCCGTGGCAGTGCGGCAACGGGCCGGAGACGATTTGGGCGCCATGCCCGTCGCGGAATTCCTGGCACGCGTGCAGGGGGAGTCGAAGCTGCCAGACGCCTGATTACACCTTTGCGCACCGCAGCACATACGATATCGGCACCTGGCGGGCAGACTCAACCTCCGAGGGAGGCAGCACCCGTTGACCTTCCTCGGTCAGGTACGGCTCGTCCAGGTCCCGTAACTCGAGGCCGACGGCATTGCACGCTGCAATGTAGTCGCGCAGCGGCCGGTGAAACGTGAGAAACGGCTGGAACGCGCCCCACTGAATGTAGCCGGCACGCCGCACGAAGTACCCGGCATCTGTCCACCCCGCACGATCATCCTTGCGCGGAGAGTCCGCCGCCGGTCGATCCCACCGGAAGTCGATCGTATTATGCACCAGCGAATATACGAACCGACCGTCCGGTTTTAAAACGCGCGAGATTTCCATGATTGCACGCTCGTAGTCGCGCACATCCATCAGCACGTAGTTGGCCACCACGGCGTCGAAGTGGAGGTCGTCGAGCCCCGGCATAGATGAAATAGACCCATGATGGAAATCGATCCCAAGAGGCGAGGCCAGTTCGTGTTCAAACGCGATTTCGTGGAAGCGTTGCGCGTTCTCGACTGCCGTGACGTGCGCGCCGGCTCGAGCCAGCAAGCGCGAAAGGTAGCCGGTGCCGCTGCCGGCATCCAGGATCCGCCGACCACGAACATCACCCATGAAATCCAGTAGCACCTCATCGCTGGAGTATCGTCGGTTCGCGTCGCCCCGTTCGTCGTACCCTGCCTCCCAGAGATCCGCGTTCATACTCCACGTGGCGTCGATGTCGGAATCGCTCAACTGGGCGCCATCGACGACCGCCAGCCGCGCCGGCGGATAACGCACGAGGTACAGCTCGGAGGACAACCAGCGTCGCCGCTGACGCGCCTCGAGATCTAATTGCCAGGGATGCGTACGCTCGAACTCGGCTCGGTCCAGGGACGGATGTGGCTCACCGCAATCCGGGCACGCCAGAGTCCACCAATCCAGAAAAGACCAGAGTGCCCCGGTGCGCAGCGTGACCACCCCGGCTTCCCGGCAGAGCAGTCGATTGGCCACCGGGCAGTAAAACCGATCCGAGAAGTGTCCCGGCTCTCCACAGTGGTCGCAATAATACCGCCAGTGCCGGGCGCAGCGCGGCGCTTCGGAACCCAGGTCGAACTCGGCGGCATGAGATTCGTACCCCGAGTCTGCCAGGCGGATACGGTCACAGTAGTAACAATTCATCCGGCAATGCGAGCACGATACCACGCACGACCGGTATCCGTCACCCCTGCATTACCGCACCCGCCTGTTGCTTGATGAGGCCGCTATACCAGCGCGCACTCTCTTTGGGGACCCGTTCCAGCGTGCGATAGTCCACGTAGACGATGCCGAAACGCATCCAGTAGCCCTGGGCCCACTCGAAGTTGTCCAGCAGAGACCAGACGAAGTATCCGGCCAGCGGCACACCCTCCGCGATCGCGCTGCTGGCCGCACCCAGATAGCCCTCGAGATATCTTTGCCGTTCGGGATCCTGCACCGAGCCGTCGTGCATCCGGACGTCGCGAAACGAGGATCCATTTTCGGTGACATAGATGCGCTTGGGCGCGTAGTCGCGATGGACGCGGACCAACAGGTCGCGGAGACCTTGCGGGTACACCTCCCAATCCATGTCGGTGTACTCCGCCTCTTCCACCCGCACATGAGTCGGCCGTCCGGAGGCCGGATCGGCCCGCACCACACTGCGGCTGTAATTGTTGAGCCCCAGAAAGTCGATGGGCGTCGAAATAGTCCGCATATCTCCATCCCGAATGGGTGGCGCGTGCTCCGCATACAGCTCCAGGATATCCGCCGGATACTCTCCACGAAAGATCGGGTCCGCAAACCAGCGATTCCCGGTGCCATCCACCAGCCGAGCCGCGGCAACATCTTCCGCACTGTCGCTGGCCGGATATATAGGAGTCATATTGAGCGTGATGCCGACCTGAGCACCAGGTGACTCTCGTCGAATCACCTCGGTAGCCCGCCCATGGGCCAGCAACACATGGTGGGCGGCGGCGATGGCATTCGACTGTCCCGTGCGGCCGGGAGCGTGTTTTCCCCAGCCGTAGCCCATCCACGATACGACCTGGGGCTCGTTCTGCGTGATCCAGTTATGCACTCGA
>DAINCT010000339.1:0-4878 GCA_036732245.1 Chloroflexota bacterium
GGTGCTCGAGGGCTATGACGACTCCCGCCATCCTGCCACCGGCACCGCCTGAGGGAAAAAGCAGTATCGATATTTGCTTGACAAGGGTGTTAAGTAAATTGCATCATTCGCTGTAAGGGACGGGGCATGGCACACGTGGCCGGCCCAGATGCCTGGCACACCGTATATCTCGCATAACCTGAGGGGGCAAGCGCTCCGTAAGAAGCTATCTTGCCCCCTCTCTCCCCCCGCCTTACACGACCTCACGACTGTACGGGCCGGCTCGCGCAACGTCTATTCCCCTATTGAGTGATTCGGCGGGGCGTGTGAGTACGACTTAAGACTCAACGTCCTCCAGCGGCAGATCCGCGAGTTGACCTGTGAATAAGGTAACCGGTCGCGTCAACGTGTCCTCCTTTCGTCCCCAGTCACTCGACTACGATTCCGCCTACCAGCATCTTCGCGTCATCGGAAGCGGCGAAATGGCGCCCAATTATTACCCGGAATCGGAGGATATCGTGCACCTTCCGAGTCGGCTCGCGTGAGCAGCACAGCGTGATCGGGCATCAGTCGCCGGTTCCGATCGGTCAGCGGGTGCGTCGGAAAGAAGATCCATGCTTCATCACCGGCGGGGGAAGGTATGTCGGCGATATTCGCCTACCCGGCATGCTCCATGCCGCATTCGTGCGGTGCCCGCACGGTCACGCCCGTATCGCTCGCCTCGCACTGGAGCGCGCGCGTGTGATGCCGGGAGTGCGAGCGGTGTACAGCGCCCACGATGTACCCGCGCTACGACGGCCGATGACTGCGGCGTTTGAGCAACCCGACCTCGAAATTCGGATGCCCACGCCGCTTGCCGTTGACGAAACTCGGTACGCGGGGGAGGCGATCGCGGTCGTTCTGGCCGATGACGTCTACCATGCCGCGGACGCAGCCGCAGCAGTCGAGGTGGAGTACGAGCTGCTGACCGTCGTGGTTGACCCCGAGGTTGCTCTGGGGGAAGGAAGTGCCCTCGTGCATCCCGATGTCGCCGGCAATGTCGCCGGCCGAATCCAGCACGGATTCGGAGACACTGGAGATAGCGTCTTCGCCGGCGCGCCGGTCGTGGTGCGCGAGCGATTCAGCGCAGAACGCGCCGCCGGAGCATCGATCGAGCCGAGAGGCGTCGTGGCCGCGCCGGGAGGGGATGCCGATATCGCGCTGACGGTGTGGGACTCGACCCAGGCGCCACATATGATTCGCCGCTCCATCGCCGGCACACTGAATCTCTCTCCCGAGCGGGTGCGAGTTATCACGCCCGATGTGGGAGGCGGCTTCGGCCCCAAGGGTCGGTACTACGCCGAGGAGGCAGTCGTCGCCATCGTCGCCCTGCAGCTTGGCTCGCCCGTGAGCTGGCAGGCCACGCGCCATGAAGACATGCTCACGACGTATCAGGGCCGGGGCCTGATCGTGGATGCCGAGCTCGCGGCCGAGCGTGATGGGACAGTGCGCGCCCTGCGTGTGCACCTGCAACAGGACTGCGGCGCGTACCTGCCCACTGCCATGGTCGTGGCGCAGAACTCGGCTCAGCACATCCTCGGCCCGTATCGGATACCGGCATACAGTGCCGACATCGTAGGCGTCTACACCAACAAAGCACCGCTGACCCCACTGCGTGGAGGGGGACGGGAATTGGGTGTTTTCGTCATCGAGCGCCTGATGGATCGCCTGGCCGAGCAGCTTGACCTGGCTCCGCATGAGATCCGCCGACGCAATACATTGACCCCCGAGGAGTTTCCGTATGACACGGGATATCCCGCCCGCGCCGGCGGCACCCTGCGGTACGACAGCGGCGATTACCACGCCTGTCTGGAACAGGCCCACACCATGATCGGCTTCGACGAGATTCGGGCGGCGCAGGCGGAAGAACGACAGCGGGGCCGATATCGCGGTGTGGCCGTCACCCTCTTTCTAGAATCCACCGGCATGGACCGAGAGAGTGCCCGCGTCCAACTTGGGTCCGACGGAAATGTGACGGTGACGGTTGGATCGCCCTCCAACGGGCAGAGTCATGCCACGACCATGGCACAGATCTGTGCCGCGCAACTCGGTGTTCCGCTCGATCGCATCTCGTATCGTTCCGGAGACACCGGGTTGATGGACGTCGGTACCGGTACATTTGGCAGCCGCATGGCGGTCATGGCCGGAAATGCCACAGCCGAGGCGGCTCGTACCTTGCGCGATCGGCTCCTGCGAGGAGCGGCAGATCAGATGGAAGCGGCCGTGTCCGATCTGGAGATCGTGGAAGGGGTAGTGCAGGCGCGAGGTGACCCTCGCAGCGGAATTACACTGGGCGATGTGGCCGCACAGATGAGTGAGGCAGGGAACCAGGATGCGCTGTCCGTCACACACGTGTTCGCACCGCCGCGTCCGACTGCATTCGCCGGTGGAGCGCATGCCGCCGCCGTCGAGGTCGACGTGGAAAGCGGCTGGGTACACGTACTGCACTACGTGGTGGTCCACGACTGTGGCACCGTGATCAATCCCACCGTGGTCGAGGGTCAGGTGCACGGTGGCGTCGTCCACGGGTTGGGCAACGCGCTGAGCGAGCGCATGGCGTACGACGACCAAGGTCGCCTTTATACCGATTCTTTCCACACATATGCCATGCCGCTGGCGGAGTCGGTCCCCTCCATTGAGGTGGAGCATCGCGAAAGCCCCTCACCGTATAACCCGGAAGGCATCAAGGGCGCCGGCGAGGGTGGAACGATCGGCGCGCTGGCCACGATCGCCGCCGCGGTCGAGAACGCGTTGGAACCGCTGCATCTCAAGCTGCATCATTTACCGCTGAGCTTCGAAGAGCTTTCGAGAGCCTGCGAGCCGCTGCGCTCGCCGCAAGGACCCGGAGAGATGGATGTCCGCCAATAGTCGATACCGAGTAACCCTGACGGTGAATGGAACTACGCATGAGTCGGAGGTGGAACCACGGCGACTACTGGTGCACTACTTACGGGAGGATCTCGGGCTCACTGGGACTCATATTGGCTGCGAGACCAGCCAGTGCGGCGCCTGCGTTGTCTCGATCAATGGTCGTGCGGCCAAGAGCTGCACGGTACTGGCCGTACAGATCGATGGGAGCGAAGTCGAGACGATCGAGGGACTGGCGCGTGATGGGCACTTGCACCGTTTACAGGAAGGGTTCTGGGAGGAGCACGGACTGCAATGTGGCTTCTGCACACCAGGGATGATCATGTCTGCGCATGATCTGCTGCAGCGCAATCCCCATCCGGACGAGGCGGAGATCCGTCATGCGCTGCACGGTAATCTGTGCCGTTGCACCGGGTACCAGAACATCGTCAAGGCCATCCAGCACGCAGCCGCGACCGTGTCGGCTCAGCTCGAAGGCGAGGAAGCCAGCCAGTGATTCCGGCCCAGTTTGACTACGAGGTGGCGTCGACCGTGCCCGAGGCGATTGCCGGCCTCCAGAGTCATGCGGACGCCCGGGTAATCGCAGGCGGTCAGAGCATCATCCCGGTGCTCAAAGCGCGCGGGATCTCGCCGAGTGTGTTGATCGATATCAGCCGGATTTCGGAGTTGCGCGGCATCGCGGTTACACGTGACGCGATTGAGATCGGTCCACTCACCACGCACCGCGAGATCGAAGATTCGGAGGAACTCCGTCGCTTCTTGCCGATCATGGGAGAGGCCGCCGATCTGGTGGCCGATCCACCGGTTCGCAATCGAGGGACATTTGGTGGCTCGCTGGCCTACGCGGATCCCGGTGGAGATTGGCCGGCGGTGGCCCTCGCGCTCGAGGCACGATTGGAAGCCACAGGTCCGGGCGGCACACGCATCATACCGATCGACGATTTCTTCATCGATCGTCTGACGACCGCCCTGGGGCGCGATGAGATACTGACCCGCATCAGGATGCCGCTGCCCCGAGGAACGGTAGGCATGGCATACGGCAAGCTCCGTCATCCGGCATCGGGCTACGCGCTAGTAGGCGTCGCCGTCGTAATACGCCTGGATGAGGTCGGTGTGTGTCGGAGTTGCCGGGTCGCGGTAACGGGTGCAGGTCCCAGGGCCACCCTCGTTCGTGGCACCTGCCAGGCCCTGGTGGGCCAACGCCTCACACCCGATGCTCTGCGGGAGGCCTCATATCAGGCGAGCATTGGGCTCTCGCTGTCGAGCGACATCTATGCCGGAGAGGAGTACCGCGCGCATCTGGTGCGCGTGTACGTCGAGCGCTCCCTGCGCACGGCGACAGCCAGAGCTGGTCGCTAGAACACGGAGCTGGAGATGTGGGTGCAGAAAGGACGGGTACGCGATGTTATTGGAGCATAAAGTTGCGATTATTTACGGTGCGGGTGGGCCGATCGGCGGGGCAGTGGCGCGCGCCTTTGCGCGCGAAGGGGCCAGAGTATTCCTCGCGGGACGCACGTCCGCAACGCTCGATACGGTCGCGGGCGAGATTCACTCGCAGGGTGGATTCGCGGACACGGGCGTCGTCGATGCTCTGGACGAACAGGCGGTCGACGAGTATGTCGATGCCGTGGCACGGCAGACCGGATCCATCGATATCTCCTTCAACCTCATTGCATACGGAGATGTCCAGGCACCACTGATGGAAATTTCGGCCGAAGATTTTGCCGCGCCGATCACGAACGCGGTGCGAACGCAGTTCTTGACCACCAGAGCGGCCGCCCGGCACATGATCGGGCACCGGTCGGGAGTGATACTGCTGTTCGGCGGATCGGGTCCACAAACGGTTGCCGGCATGGGAGGCATGAAGGTCGCCTTCGATGCGGTCGAGGGGCTGCGCCGGCAATGGGCATGCGAGCTGGGCCAGCACGGTATCCGGGTCGTCACGCTGAAAACGGGCGGAATCCCCGAAACCCTGCCGGCAACATTCCCAGG
>DAINCT010000340.1:0-4877 GCA_036732245.1 Chloroflexota bacterium
TCAAGCATGGCCTGCACCGTCGACGTATCGCTCCACGACAGTTTCCGGCCGTGGGACACAATGCTCGTTTCGTGCCCCTTTCCCAGAATCACGACCGCGTCTCCCGGGTTTGCCCGCTGGATCGCGAGTCGAATCGCCTCTGCCCGGTCAGGTACTCGTACGAATTGCGTCCCTTCCTCCGATGCCGGCACGCCGGCTGCGACCTCAGAGATGATCGATTCGACGTCCTCCTCAAACGGGTCTTCATTTGTGATGATAAAGAAATCGGCGTACTGGCGTGCGATCCCGGCAAGCACGGGACGCTTCTGACGATCGCGGTTTCCCGTGGCGCCGAAGACCGCAATGAGACGACCAGCGGTTGTCTGACGGAGGGTTGCAAGGACGGCTCGAAAGGCATTCGGCGTGTGTCCGTAGTCGACGATCACGTCGAATGGTTGGCCACAATTCACGCGCTCCATTCGCCCGGGAGGAGATACCGCGCCGGACAAGCCGTCGGCCACGTCGATGAGCGGAATGTCAACCGCGAGCGCCAAACCCGCAGCAGCCAGTGCGTTGGAAACGTTGAAAGGTCCAGGTAAGCGCAAACGTACCGGGACGCGTTGGTCTTTCCAATCGAGCTGGAACGTGCAGCCATCTTTGGATGCCTCGATGTGGCATGCCATGAGATCCGCGTGAGTTTGCCTGCTGTACGAGATGACCCGGTCGTGTGTCAGGGAAGAGAAACGCTCGAAGCTATCGTCATCCCTGTTCAAGATGGCCGGCGCGAGCGGAGCGACCTTGGTAAAGAGGCGTGATTTGGCCTCCACGTACGCGTCCCACGATCCGTGGAATTCGACATGATCTCCCGTGATATTGGTGAGAGCGCAAGCCTCGAAGTGGCAGGCTCGCAGCCGTTGCAGGACGAGAGCGTGACTGGATGCTTCCAGGGCCACATGCGTCACTCCGGAGTCAGCCATCAAACGCAGCGTCCGCTGCAAATCCAGTGATTCGGGAGTCGTCATTCGGTCTGCATTCGGGAGGCGTCGGTGGCCGACCTTTGTCTCGATTGTTCCCAGTAACCCCGTCTGTTTGCCGGCGCCACTGAAGATGGCGTCAAGCAAGTAGGTCGTGGTCGTTTTGCCATCGGTTCCTGTGATCGCAAAGACCTTGAGCTCGCGGGAAGGGTGGTCGAAAAATGCGTCTGCCAGATCGGCCAATGCAGAGCGTGCGTCAAGCGTGCGAATTGTGGTCACGCCTGGAATATCCACCTCACCTTCGGTGGCCACCACAGCGACGGCACCCTGTCGGACCGCGGCATCAATGAATTCGTGTCCCCCACTCTTCGGACCCGCACCTACGCTCGGAACGGCGACAAAGCACGAGCCAGGGCGGACCGCGCGCGAATCGTACGCGATATCGGCGATCTCGAGTTGTGTGTCCCCGACCACGTGAGCTTCAGGTACCGCGCGGAGCAGCGTGTCGAGCCGCATCAGTCGTGGAGCCGATCGGGTCGAGCCGTCACACGCCGAGTCGCGACACGCGCTTGAAGAGCGGTCGCGCGACGCGCTCTAGCGCCAGATGTTGGAGTGGCGATCTCACCAGGTCGTATGCGCCCACATAGCGCACGATCTCGCCGCCATACCCTCGCTTGTGCCGATACACGCCCCACAGATCCTCGTTCTCTTCCAATACATCGGGAATGCCCCACAGATCGTACAGCGTGGCTCCCTGTTGCTTGGCCCAGCGCATTCCTTCCCATTGCACGAGGTATGGCGCCATGAGGTTGCGCTTCAGGTTGCTCGATGCCCCGTACATGTACTGCGCCTTCGAGCCAAACGCGAACACAATGATACCCGCCAGCAGGTCGCCCTCGTGATGAGCCAGCAGTAGATTAGCCATGCCTGGCGGGCCCAGCGACCTCATCACCTGCCGATAGTAGGCGAGACTGTGGATGGTGAAACCGTCGCGTTGCGAAGTGGCGGCATACATCTCGTACCACGAGTCGATTCCCTCGATCCCATGCTCGGAAACGGTGACCCCCTTTTTGGCTGCCAGGCGGATGTTGTACCGGGTCTTTTGCTTCTGACGCGCCAGCATTTCGTCCTCGGACGCTATGAGGTCTACCCAGATGGAGGAGCGCATCTGGACCGGAGGTGCGGGTTCGAGCCCGGCTTGGCGCAGGCGTGCTGACAGCGCGCTTGGCTCGACGAGATCTGGTTCGATCTTTAACGACACAACTTTTCGTTCGGAAGCCAGGTCTCGCAGCGCCTGCAACATAGCCCGCAGAATCAATGGATCGTCGTAGTCGACTACGGGACCTCGAGGAACATACGCGAGCGTCCCAAAGCCATATGGCAGGGAACGCAGCAAGATTTGTGCTGATGCTCGAATGCATCCTTTTTGCATCAGAGCAAGCCGAACTGATTTCCACCCAGTTCTCTCCTTCAATTCACCCCATTCCCACGATTGCAGGATATGGCCATTGGGTGATGAGGATACGAACCTGTTCCAGGTGTGTCGGTTACCTGCGTCGAATGCGACTGTTTCCATAAATTCCGTGAGGGGACTGCATTGGATGGGTCGACAATCGCGCATACGAGCACGTGTGCGTACAAGTCGAATGTCCCGTCAGTATAGCGTGGACACCATGATACAATCGCGTTAAAGCCACCTATGGAGGAACACCATAAATAGCAAGGTTGTCGGCGGCGCTATAGGCGGTCTGATCCTCGTTGCGGTTCTGATTTTCCTCTGTTTTATAGATGGACAAGCGGTAGTCGATGTATTCGTTCTCATCGCTTTACTGGTGTCGCTCTCTGCATTTGCTCTGCTTGGATATGCTGCACTGCAGGTAGTCGGGCTGGTCAAAGAGGTGCGTGGTGAGGTGAAGACGCTCATCGGCACGGCACAGGAGACGCTGGGCGAGGTGCAGGGAACGGCGCGATTTGTAAATGAGTCGGTGATGGGTCCTGTCGCCCAGGTGGCAGGTTTCGTGAGCGCGACGCGCGCCACCCTGAAGTCTTTCACCGAACCGCTGTACAAGCGTAGAGGCTGACGGTGTCGATCTTGCATCACCTTGCCCAGGCGGCGGCAGTCATTCTGTTGGTAGAGTTGCTGATCGTACTCATCATATTCCTCGCTGTTGCCGGCGGGTTGGCGTTCGGCCTTCATTGGGTGCGGGGCAAGACCGACTGGGCATTTGAGAGAGCAAACGGCATTCTGGCACTGGTGCCGAAGTACACCCGTACCGGTACGGACGTAGTCGCGAAGCCCTTCATCCTGGGTGGCGGCGGTGTCACACGCGCGCTCGTGACTCTGGAGACCATCCGACGACAGGTACGTGCGAGTCGGAAGGCGTCGACCGGGACGGAACCCTCGTATGTAGCCAGTCGCCCGTACGACCCCGAAGTAACTGCTGTAGTTCCGGCCGCGTCCGACCTTACCACGATCACACCAGTCGTGGTCGAACCTGCGCGGCGATCTTAAGAAGTCGCCGGTCCATTTCACCGCGGCCGAGTAGAGAACCTTTGTGCTCTTTTCTCTCCGGGGTCTGCGAGAAGTACGGTACGCAGCGCATGCGCCCACTCCTTTGCCGCCTCACCCGCCCAGTTTCCCCGACGGTTCGCGTGAACCGATATGGTGGCAACGTGGCGTACCGGATCGATGGTGACTTCGAGCGTCCCGGAGTGCTTACCCGCCGAAATGTGCCAGTGCCGGCTGCCCGGAATGGTTTTTAAAGTAGTCGGCCCCCGAAGTTGCAATTGTGCCGACCTGCCCTGCTCCTGAAGCCATGCCTCGATTGTGTGAGCCGAGGCCGTATCCGGGATGTCCATGTCGAACCTGATCATGAATGTGGGTCAGCATACCGATGAGAAGATTCTCGACTATGACCGTCAAAGCGCTTCGCGTGGTACGACATTTGGTGCCTGCAGACGAGCATACTCCGGTAGGGCGTGTGGGCCAAGCAGCGGCAGTGCATACCGACGAAAGGCTTCAGTGGTGGCCGGCATGTCCTCAGCAAGAAATTCATCCGGCAGCAAGCGCTGTCGATTGGCCACGTCCGAAAGTGGCGCGGTGGCGGTATGCGAACGATACGGCATATTCGTGTCTCGTACCAGAGTGACCATCTGGTCGCTTTCACCGAGCACGGCTCGACGCACGGCTGCTCTTCCCACTTCTTCCGCCTCGGCCAGGTCCACCGACGACGTGTACAAAGACGACATGCGTTGCAAACTTCCCGGTTTGTCGTAACGGGAGCGTAAACCCAGTTCTGCCTGTACCAAACGGCACATGGCGCTGGCGGTTCCGCGCAAAAGCGGGTGTCCGAATGCGTCGAATTCACCGCTCAGTTCGGGATCGGCGAACGGATGACCGTTGTCGTCCCGCAGCGTCTCGGTTACCACGGCCACGACGCGTCCGAAGTCGCCATGCACCCGTTCGATGTCTCTCAGGAATCGCTGGCGCGACAGGGGGCGTTCCGGCACGTATACCAGATGCGGCGCATCCTCCTCTTCGAGCTTGCCGAGACTCGCGGATGCCGCCACCCACCCGGCATCCCGACCCATGACCTCGATAATTTTCACCGGATACATGGTCGGCATGGATTCCGTGTCTTTGGCGGAGTCCATGGTGGCAACTGCTACATAGCGCGCGATGCTGCCGTAACCGGGACAATGATCCGTGACCGGAAGATCGTTGTCGATCGTCTTCGGAACGGCGATGGCGGCCAATTCGTAGCCGCTCGTAAGTGCCAGGCATGCCAATCGATGCACCGTATCCGCTGAGTCGTTGCCCCCGATATACAGAAAGTAGCGCACATCATTGGCACGGCAGAACTGTAAAATCTGTTCCGCCTCGTCATCGCTGAGCCTGTGGCGCGACGATCCAAGGGCTGCTCC
>DAINCT010000341.1:0-528 GCA_036732245.1 Chloroflexota bacterium
ACCAAAGCCGCCCAGGTAACGGGACAAGCGACGAAGTTCTCTCTCGCATCCAGCACTGTGCCACCGTCGTGACGACGCTCCCGTTCGCTGCTGGTCAAACGTGTGGTAGAAGTGCTTCAGTAGACACTAAAGACCGGGGTACAGCGGGCGCGGTCGGCATCACGTGCTCCTCTCGTGTTTAAAGTCCCCGCGCCGACTTAAAACAGGAAAGAGCTAGAGCGGCAGATTCTTGTCAGCGTACCATCGCGAAAGCATTCCGAGTCTATGAAATCTCACGCGTCATCGCACTCCCATGTGTAGGGGAAAACGCCGCGAGCCCACATATGTGACACAGCCAGTTTCGCTCCGCGAAAGAGTTGAGTCGCTAACCTCTTAGCATGTGCAGCATAATGACTTCTGGCTTAGGACGCCTGTACGACCCGTTTTTGGAACGCTGTGCGCGCTGCAGACGCGCGCCTAAGAACGAGCGTCCTACGCTCGGACACTGTGTTCCGTGTCTGGGGCCACGAGACAAACACCGGTCATGAC
>DAINCT010000341.1:538-4865 GCA_036732245.1 Chloroflexota bacterium
GGTACTGTGCCGGCATGCTGTGGCTCATGCGCACCGGCGCGACCTGGCGTGAGGTCCCAGCGCACTTCGGCTCCTGGCATACGGTGTGCACGCGCTATCGTGAGTGGTGCGCCGCCGGTATCTGGCACGACATCCTGGCGGTGCTCACCACCGACCCACGCACCGGCAACCGGGTCTCTCCCAGCCGAATGTTTCGAAGCACCTTGCCTGTCTGCATGCGATGCGACGTCCCGTCACCCCGACGGCCGGTCTGCTTGGTATCGCGGCATTAGGGACGACTACCGCGGTGTTGCAACCCGCAGTAGTCGTGCAACACCGCCCTCCAGCTCAGGACAGCACGCGGTAGGTCACGTGCGTAACCGAGGTCGCGGCTCGCGACTTCACCTGCTCGAGTTTCAGCGGCGGGACGCCCTCGAACAGCCGCGTGCCGGCGCCGAGCGTGAGCGGCACAATGTGCAGCCGCAGCTCGTCGATCAGGCCGGCGGCGAAGTACTGGTTGATGGTGGTCGCGCCGCCCTGGATCGAGACATCGCCGTCGCCGGCCGCCTCGCGCGCCTGTGCCAGCGCCGACTCGATTCCGTCGGTGACGAAGAAGTACGTGGTGCCGCCGTCCATCGGCTGCGGCTCGCGGGGGTGGTGGGTGAGCACGAAGACCGGGGCGTGGAACGGCGGATCGTCGCCCCACCAGCCGTTCCACTGCCGATCCCACTCGCCACGCACTGGGCCGAACGTGTTGCGGCCCATGATGAATGCTTTGGCGGCGGTTCTCTGGTCGAACTCGGCCCGGTTCTCGTCAGGAGTGTCGAACATCCAGGCGTGCAGCTTGTCGCCCGAGCCGTCTCCGCCGTCGTCGCCGAACGGGCGTTCCTCGGTCTGGTTGAGCCCGGCCGAGTACCCGTCGGCCGAGATCGTGAGGTCGCAGGTCACCCTGCCCATGCCATATCGCCGGTCGGGAGCCCAACCCCGTCTCCTGGGGCGTTGTCAACACGGTGGAGGCGTATACACCCGCAGGCTGACCGGGGTCGCCCCGATACCCGCCTGGCCAACGAAGTTCGAGAAGACGTGATCTCACCACCCTGCGCGGACTTCAGCGTGAGAGTCGACGGGGTGCAGCCTACCTCGAGATGACGATTTGACACATGAAGCCCTACGGAGGCGACCAAGCATCGCTCGATGGACGCGATCCACACTTGAGGGTCGTTGTCGCGAGCTAAGCAAAGGAGGGTAATGTTGCGAACCTGGCTCTGGACCGGCCGAATGACCGGCGTGTGGCGCCGGCTCCTCACCGCTTCAACCCTGTGTGCACTGCTCATCGTCGTTCTACCCGGCGGGGTGGATTCTGCCCGATCGTTGCGGTCAGACTCCATCCTGTATCAGGTGCGATGGGCCGGATGGCAGCAGAGCATCGGGAACTGGACGTCGTACGCTCTCTCCGGCCGGAGCGTGAAGCGTGGCATCATGAATCTAGGTGCCGCGGGCGGGGTGCGTCCCTGTTCGACGGACGCGGGCGCCGCCTACTGCAATCGTGTCGTAGCGCTCTTCGCGCCCTAACCAACGCGTTTCACACATTGCATCGACGGCTTCCTGCAATCGTGGCGCTCCCTCGGGTGTCAAATACATAAGTTGCCAGAGTTGACCCTCAAGCAAGCTATACGCCTCATACGCCGAGTGCTGTGGGCCCGAGAGGAGTTCGCATGGCAACTCGAACTTGCGGGCGAATGCCGCTCTTACGTCAAACCAATTCTCATCGTTTCTGAACGCTTCCGCTCTCGCCGGCGGGGTTGACATTCTTATGCGCTCGTGATACAAGTCAGTCATCGAGTGGAAGCAGGTTCTTTCAGAAAGGTGTGTGCCGTGTATACGACGATCAATCGGCGGAAGTCCAATCGCGAGCGGCTCCAGGAAACGCGGGAGCGCGGCGAACAAGAATTCTTCCCGAAGGTGCAGTCTGCCCCTGGCTTTATCGGCTTCTATTTGGTGACCGATGAGGAGGAGGGCATCGACACCGCCATCAGCGTCTGGGAGAGCAAAGCACATCTCGAAGCCTTCGCCCCACAGGCGAAGAGTTGGGGACAAGCACTTGACGAGCTTGGTCACGTCAGGCAGACCCACAATGAGGGTGAGACGGTGGTCCGACTCGAACCGCAGACATAACCCGTTTCGCCTCGGCGCATTGGTCTCCGTTCGAAGGTATCGCGACACGGTCACTTCCCTCCGAATGTCGTCTTTCAGAGAGGTACGGTCCATGAGTACGCACGACGGCGAAGTCGATCTCCAACGTGACGCACTCCGGCATGCACCCGGTTACGTCGATCCCCGGTATCTCCAGACCCTAGCCACGGCACTGGAGCGGCAGAGACAACGTGGGTATGAACTCCTCCGACTCCAGCCCGGCCATCGCGTCCTCGATCTCGGGTGTGGTCCGGCCACCGATACGATCAATCTGGCGGGTTTGGTTGGGCCGACCGGCACCGTGGTTGGTGTGGACCACGACCCAGCAATGGTGGCAGAGGCCAAGCGGCGAGCCGAAGCGGCGGGGGTTGATGGATGGACGGAACACGTGGAGGCCGATGCGCTGGCCTTGCCGTTCGACGCGGGATCATTTGACCGAGTGCGGGTGCAGCGCGTCTTCCAGCATCTGCCTCAGCCCGAGGCAGCGTTCGCTGAACTGGTGCGGGTGACCAAGCCCGGAGGCTGGATCTTGGTGTTTGAGCCAGACTGGGGCACACTCTCGATTGACTCCACGCACACTGATCTGGAGCGGCGCTATGTGCGCTTCTTCGCCGAGGGATATATTCGCAACGGCTATGCCGGTCGTCAGCTCTATCGTTGGTGCGTCTCGCACCGTCTCGAAGAGATTGTCGTCGAGACTTATCCATCGCACCACGCCAGCTATGCGCACTTCAGGGATTCATTCCTGGCGGAGCGACTGGAACCGGCAGCGGTGGCAGCGGGCGCGCTAACGCAGGATGAGATAGACCGACTACGCCAGGAGTGGCAGCGCGCTGATGAAGAGGGGACGTTCTTTGCGAGCGGGCACGGGATCGCGGTCGTTGGCCGGAAGCCCTGACCGTCCGTACCCGGTGTGCTTGGGACACGGTCGAAGTGGCGGAGTCGTGCGGTTTCGCTGCATATATGTCCGTTCATGACGAGATGTCCCCTGGCGCGTCGGTCCCATCTGTACTTCGATGACCACAGTTCCAACGTGCGTAGTTTTGGTACCCCAGTGCCATTTTCACCGTAACTCTGCCGCAACTCACTGGCCAGTTTCATGAGACTGCGCTCAGGTCCCATCGCCACGTAGCGATCGAAGATTGCGTCAGTCCGAGCCACCGTCAGCGTTGCTCTGCTCATTGCTTTCCACCGTCATTCCGTGCGTTTCCCATGCTTCTGCGTCGTCGTACACTCGGGCCAGGACCTGGAGAAGATAGTTGGGATCCCAGGCGGCTGCGGCCATGAGCCAGATCATACTCCATCGCCTGGCTCGCACCTCTCCGTTTCTCCAGAGGTTCCAGCCTTGTGCGCGTATGCCTGGACGCCGCGCTGCAGGCGGAGAATCCCTCGCCGCTCCAACACCTCTCCGCGGACCCGTTCGGCGAACGTGGCCGGATCAAGCTCCTCGGGCACGTCCACCCCAGCCCTCCCAGCCAACGCGCTGATCATGTGTGTCTGTTGGCGCAGGTACTCCCATCCAGGCCAATCGGGTTCGCTGCCAACGGGGGCATAGATCCACATACGCGGTGCGGACAAACCCGCTTCTTGGAACACGCGGTGCAACAGGAGACTGATTCGCCCGTCGATTCCCGTAGCTTCCAGGGCACTGACCTGGTAATCCACATACCAGGCATTGAATCGCTCGACCAGGTCGCACCGAGGAAACGCTTCGAAGAGCGGCTCGCTGATCAGCACTTCCCGGAACGCCACCACCCCACCCGGCCGAACGTACTGGAGGAGATGACGCAGGACAGCCACGGGATCAGGCAGGTGCATTAGAACGGAGCGTCGAACTCGTCTTCGATCTCGATGCTGCGCAGGTCCCCCTCAACAAAGGACACGTTCGTGAGCCCGGCGCGTGCTACCCGGACCCGGGCCGTCTCGAGCGCAGTCGGACTATTGTCCACACCGACTACGTCACCACGAGGTCCCACCATCCCGGCCGCGAGGAGGGCAACGTCGCCCGGGCCACACCCGGCGTCCAGGACGCGCATCCGATCTGTACGGCCTGGCTCGTGGCAGCTCGACCAAACGCTGGGTCCGCGATACCGGCATCCAGGGCGCCTTCGACACCATCTGTCAGAGCTACCTCGTGGACGCCATTGGTTCCGTC
>DAINCT010000342.1:0-228 GCA_036732245.1 Chloroflexota bacterium
ATGGAGGAATTCAGCAGCACAACTATACCGACGAGTACGCCCGGCTGGCGGAACACGTCCTCCACCCCATTCAGTTCATCGAAGTCTTCTGCCAGGTAACGTACAAGCTCCATACTCTCCGACGCTGGCCCGATTGGTCCGTGAGGCCTCCTCGACATCAAGGGGACAGGTTCCTCGTGCGAGTGGCTGATCCGCCGGGTGGCTACTGCTATCGGGATTGGGACTCAA
>DAINCT010000342.1:238-4848 GCA_036732245.1 Chloroflexota bacterium
CAAGAGAGTACTCAGAGCTTCTGCATCACCATTTGAGCGTGCGTGGGGTTCCCTCACCGCTTCGGCGGGAGGGGACAATAACGCTGGATGACATTTACGAGAATGACGATGCAGTATGGACGTGGCTCCGTCTGCCAGATGGATCGGTCCCCGACATGGCGCACCGGCAGGACGCCCCCAACGAATGACCTGAGCGCATCGCAGTAGTATCGCAGTACATTGGCCATTGGGCATCACGAATTTGGCTTTTACAAGCCAATTCTTGGCCTCCTACCCCATAATCGGTGATTATGTAAAGGGTTGAGGGAGCGGCGTGGGCCGCTCCCTCACGTCACTGAACGCCTTACGAGTGGACCAGCTCTCGTACCGGCTTCTGGCTCCGGGCGCGAGCGATCCGCTCGATCGCGATGCAATATGCCGCCAGCCGGAAATCAATCCCCAGCTCCCGTGCTCGCGCGGCTACACCGCTGTACGCACGCCGCATCGCCTCAGCCAGGCGCAGGTTGACCTCACCGCGAGTCCAGTGCTCACCATCGAGATCTTGCATCCACTCGAAGTAGCTCACGACAACACCACCCGCGTTGGCCAGGATATCGGGCAGCACGAGGATACCTTTGTCATGGAGGACCGTGTCGGCCTCCGCCGTCGTCGGCCCGTTCGCCAGCTCGACGATGTACCGAGCGGTGATCGCGGGAGCATTCTCCTCGGTGATCTGCCCCTCGAGCGCGGCAGGCACGAGGATGTCGACACCGTACGTCAGAAGCTCAGCGGAGTCGATCCGCTGGAATGAGTCATCCAGGTCGGCGAAGCGCCCTCCCTCCGCCTTGAACCGCACCAGCTCATTCACGGGCAGACCGATATCAGAGACAATCGCGGCGGTGGAATCGGAAACGGCCACCACGACAGCCCCTGCCTCATCGAGCAGGAGAGCGGCATTGGCCCCCGCGTTTCCGAAGCCCTGGATAGCGACACGCTTCCCGGCCAGCTCCTCACCGGCATCGTGGAGGGCCGCCTGGAGTACGTGGAACCCACCCATGGCGGTCGCCGTGTCGCGCCCCTCTGAGCCACCGTGGCCAATCGTCTTGCCGGTCACGACGGCAGGCGAGATGGTGCCGGTCAGCCGGCCATATTCGTCGGCGATCCAGTCCATCATCTCTGGCGTGGTATTGACGTCTGGTGCGGGGATATCGACACGCGGACCAAGGTCGCGATAGATGCGCTCGATGAAAGCGCGGGTCAATCGCTCGAGCTCCGCGTTCGACAGGGTGCGCGGATCGACGGTGATCCCGCCTTTCCCGCCACCCATGGGGATGTCCACGACGGCAGTCTTGATGCTCATCCACCCGGCCAGCGCCTTGACCTCATCGAGCGTGACCTGCGGATGGTAGCGAATGCCCCCCTTGTAGGGACCGCGCGCCGAGCTGTGCTCCACCCTGTATCCGGTGTAGAGCTCCAACGTGCCGTCGTCACGCGTCAGCGGAATCGACACGATGTGCGTCCGCTCCGGGACCTTGATCTGCTCGATCGTGGCGCCATCGATCGTTATCCTTTGAGCGACCGCGTCCACGGTCGCCAGGAAACGCTCGTACGGGTTGTCCATGGTTGTACTCCTTAGAGAAACCGTTGTCTATGGGACCGACCGTGCCCCCCAAGGAGAAGCATACTCCTCTGCGCGGTAATGTCCAGCAGGCGGGCAACGGAGTAAGAGCTCACGAATGATGAGAGCGCGCCCCGCCCTACCCGTTTTATCTGACTTGGGTTACCCCTTAACTGCTCCTGCGGTCAAGCCCTGAACGATGCGCCGTTGGAAGACAAGAACCAGAACCACAAGTGGGATCGTCACGATGACTGTGGCAGCCATGATCTTGCCCCAGGGTACGTCGAAGGAGCCGGAGACAGTAGACGTCAGATTGTTCACCGCCAGAGGCACTGTGAAGTTGTTCGGGCTGAATTCGAACGACAGGGCGTACAGGAATTCATTCCAGGCGGAGATCGCCGCCAGAAGGCCGGTCGTCACCATGCCCGGCGCGGCCAGCGGCAGCATGATCTTGTAAAACGTCTGGAACGGATTGGCGCCGTCCACGTATGCTGCCTCCTCCAGCTCCTGTGGCAGGGAGCGGAAGAAACTGGTCAGGACCCAGACCGTGAAGGGCAGGGTGAAGAGCATGTACGAGACGATCAGCGCCCAGAGCGTGTCGTACAGATGGAATTCGCGAACCACCTGGTAGAGCGCGCCCAGCACCGCGATCTGCGGGAAGATCGTCATCGAAAGGATGAGGTACATCATGAAGGAGCGGCCCCGGAACTTGAAGCGAGCCAGGGCGTACGCGGCGCTCGCGCCGACCACGAGTGCCAGAATCGTCACGGCGACTCCAACAATCGCTGAGTTGAGGAGCGCATGCAGGAAGCTGGTATCGCTCAGGACGGCGGAGTAGTTGTTGCCGGTTGGACTAGCGGGGAAGTACTGCACCGGCGTGGTGTACATGTCTCTATCCGGCGTGATCGAGGTGCGAAAGGCCCAGTAGAACGGAAAGAGGAGGTAGACGACGATCAATGCCACGACCAGCAGAACAATGCCCGGCCGATGACGTTCGGTCCTTGACGGCGGCTCGAGGTGGCCACAGTGGGCCGCGTTACAGCCTGCGTACTTTGCGTGCTCATGATTGCTCCAGCGGGAACGCCTTGATGTAGCCGACGATAATGATGCCCAGAATGATGAAGATGGCCACGCTGATCGACGCGCCGTAACCCACATTGCCGAAGTCGACGATGTTCTGCTGGTCGTAGATCGCCATCGTCATCGTGTCGGGCCGGCTGCCGAAGATCACGTAAAAGACATCAAACACACGCAGGGCATCCATCGTGCGGAAGATCAGTGTAACCAGGATCGCCGGACGCAGGAGTGGCAGGGTAATGCTCAAGAACTGCTGAATCTTGCTGGCGCCGTCCACCTCGGCCGCCTCGTAGATGTCGGTGGGGATCACCTGTAGGCCGGCCAGCAGGAGAAGCGCGACAAACGGCGTCGTCTTCCAGATGTCGATCGCGCACACTGCCCACAGAGACGTGGAGGGTTCAGCTGTAAAGGCGATGGGTGAGCTAATCAGGTGGAGTTTCTGCAGCATGTCATTGAACACCCCGTAGGTGTCGTTGTACATCAGCTTCCACATCTGAGCGTTGACAACGGTGATGATGGCCCACGGAACCAGCATGGCCGCTCGCATCGCTCCACGGCCCCTGAAGTTGGAGTTCACAACCAGGGCGATGCCCAATCCCAGCAGAAACTCAAAGATGACCGTAATGACGGAAAACTTGAACGTTTCCGCGACCGCGTCCCGGAAGGCGCTATCGTTCCAGAGGTTGTAGTAGTTCGTCCACCCGATAAAGTGGGTGGCCTGCCCGAAGGTCGCATCGGTGAAGCTGTCGTACACCGTCCGACCCAGTGGATAGGCCGCCACCAGGACGATGACGGCCACGGTGGGCAGCATCAGCAGCCATGCGAGCTGCATCTGCTTCGTTTGGAGAGCGGTTCTGGAGTGCTTCGTCGCGGCCGCGGACGTTTCCGGCTGCGCGAGAGTCCCCGTGCTTGGCATGATGCGCTCCCTTCGTGAGGGGCGGTGAGGGGACTCCTCCCCTCACCGCCCCCATCAGCCGACTAGGGATGGAGATTTTTCAGCTCGGACGCGATCCGCGACACCATGCTGTCGACGGACTGACCGGCCAGAATCTGATTGATCCCCTGATAGATGTAGGTCGAGCCCTGGTTGTATTTGCCCTTGAGCACGGTCGACGGCCGCGTGACACGCGCCGTCTGATTGCCCACGGTTGCCAGGAATGGCATGACCTTCTTCACTGCCGCGACTGAGTTGACGCTCGGGATCGTCGGCACGATCGAGGCCGCTTCGGCACGCCAGATCGAGACGGGCCTGCTGGCGTAGTACTTTGCCCAGGCAATGGCGGCGCCCTGATGCTTGGAGAACTTGTTCACACCGATCTGCCAGCCGCCGACGGTGGCGGAGGACTTCCCGCCCGGTCCATGGGGTAGCGGGGCCACCCCGACCTTGCCTTTGACCTTCGAGGGGTCGAGTATCGCGGCCGAGTCCATGTATGGCCAGTTGCGCGCGAAGGCTGCATTCCCTCCGGCGAAGGCGTTCTGCGTATCTGACTCCTGGTAGGTGGTCACACCCTTGGGTGAGATGGTTCCAACCCAGCCCTGTACCAGCTTCAGCGCGGCCTTGGCTTTCGCGTTGTCGACTGTGACCGCTCCCGAAGGCGAGACGAAGGAGCCACCGCCGTACGAGGCGACCCACTCCAGCGCGTTACAGGTGAGACCCTCGTAGGAGCTGCCCTGGAAGACGAAGCCGTAGAAGTTCGGCGTGGTCTTCTGCTCCCCGGCCTGAATCTTCTTGGCCATGGTAGTGAGCTGAGCCCACGTGGTCGGGGGTGAGCTGTAACCGTACTTCTTAAGCAGATCTTTGCGGTAGTACAGCAAGCCAAAATCACCCTGGTAGGGAAGCGCGACCAGGTGGCCGCCGACAGTATCGTTCTTGATCAAGCTCGCGTATTCTTGCGACACCAGGCTTCCTGCCGGCTTCTTCAAGTCCACCAGGTAC
>DAINCT010000343.1:0-619 GCA_036732245.1 Chloroflexota bacterium
ACGTAATACGCTCCCCTGTTCGCACGATAGCTCTACTTGCTGAGTCGCCCGTTTTGCGGCATCTTCAGTTATGAGTGGTCCAAGTTCGACCGTGGGATCGAGCGGATTCCCCACCTTGATATTTTGGAGACGCTCGACCATTGCATCGGTGAGATCCCGTATGACCGATCGGTGCACGATAATGCGTTTGTTGGCGCAGCAGCACTGACCGTTCGCCAGTAGCCGACCGAACACCGCCTCCTCGACCACCTTGTTAAGATCGGCGTCAGCGAAGACCACCAGGGGATCATTGCCGCCGAGTTCAAGGTAGACTCGGGTGAGGTGCTTGGCAGCAGACTGGGCGATTTCCACTCCTACCTCAGTACTACCAGTGAAAGACACGATTTGAAGTTTGTCGCTGGTGACGAGCCAGTGGCCCACGGTGGGCCCACGCCCAGTGATGACCTGCATCGTCTCCACGGGTACGCCTGCTTTATGGAGAAGTTTTACGATGCGTGACACGGTCAGTGGTGCCTCTTCAGGAGGCTTCACCACTACCGCATTGCCTGTCGCCAGTGCGGGTGCCACCTTATGACAGAAAATATCAACCGGAAAATTAAAGGGCAGGATCGCTCCCATG